>NZ_JAIWOI010000136.1 GCF_020217005.1 Rheinheimera sp.
TCCGCAGAACCTGGTAAAGTTAAGTTATGCTATTGAGAACTGTTTGCATTTGATAGTTATTCTCAATAAAATAGCTTTAACCTATTTGCTAACTCCTTGTTTTATAGCGAGCTTAATAATGCAGCCCTCTTTTAATTATTCAGTTTTATCAAAAGCTGTTCGGTTCAGTCTGGTCTTTTCACTGCTCAGCAGCAGTGCTTTGGTTTTGGCACAGACCACAGAAAACAACGAATCAGAAGTCGAAGTTATAGCGGTTTATGGTGAACAGGGCGACAGCCGCACTGCCACTAAACTGGATTTAACAGTCTATGAAACACCACAAACAGTCACAGTGGTTTCCAGGCCGCAAATTGAAGATTTTTCACTGCATTCAGTCAATGAACTGTTAAGTTATACACCAGGTGTGACAGTCGAAAGTGTCGAAACAGACCGCACTTATTACACAGCCCGCGGTTTTGATGTCGTGAACTTTCAATACGACGGTCTAGGCGTGCCCTTCTCCTCAGGTTTAACCAATGGCCAGTACGACACTGCAGCTTTTGAGCAAATTGAAGTGATCAAAGGAGCCGCAGGTTTGGTCACTGGTCTTGCCAACCCTTCAGCCACAGTCAACTATATCCGCAAGCGTCCAACTCAAGACCTCGCCGCTTATGGCACTTTATCTGTGGCCTCAGAACAAATGCGCCGGGCTGAAGCTGATGTATCCGGCAGTTTGACTGAGGATCTGCGTGGTCGCGCTATCGCCGCCAAAGAATCCGCCGACTCTTATCTGGACCGTAAATCGGATGACAACAGCCTGATGTATCTGGTCGGTGAATATGATTTGAGCGACAACACCCTGCTCACATTCGGCCATAGCAGCAATAACAACAAAGTAAACGGCAGCATGTCGGGCGCTTTGCCACTCTATTACACAGATGGCTCAGCCACAGACTATGCGGTGTCGACCAATACAGCCACAGACTGGGCCTTTCGTGATGTCAAAACTAAGCAAAGTTTCGCCGAACTGCGCCATCAATTGTCCGACGACTGGAGTCTGAATCTGCACCTGACGCAAAACGACAGCACCATGGCGTCAGAACTTTTTTATGTGTATGGCACACCGGAGCCTGGCACTGAAATTGGTCTGTTAGGTTATGCCTATGGTTACGACATGGACGAAACCCAGAAAATGGGCGACCTTTATCTGACAGGTCAGTTTGAGCTGGCTGGCCGTCAGCATGAACTGATGCTGGGGCTGAACTATGCTCATATGGATGTATTTGGCCAGTCATTTTACGACTACGAAACTGGTTATCCTGTGCTGGGCAGCGACTGGGCTTTGGGCTCTACAGTCAAAGGCGTATTTGACGATACCGATCCCTACAGCACAGGGCATCAAGACAAACAAATCCATCAATCTGCATATTTTGCCACCCGCCTGCATTTGACAGACGCCCTGTCGGTACTTGCTGGCGCCCGAACTATGTCGGTCAAACAAAGTGGCTACAACTATGGCGTGGACGCCTCATCCGACGCTGACGAAACAGTGCCTTATGTCGGCGCTATGTATCAGTTAAACAACACTGTGGCCTTGTACGGCAGCTATAGCGAAGTCTTTACGCCTCAGTCTTTTGTCGATAGCAACTTTAATGCATTGGGTGTGGCTCAAGGTGAGCACAGCGAAATTGGTACTAAATTCTCGTTAAACAAGGCTCGCGCTACGGCCAGCATTGCATTGTTCCGTTCCGACTTAAACAATGTCGGAGAGTTTATCGGTGTGGTTAATGGCGTGAACACCTACAGCGGCCTGGATTACAGCTCTGAAGGTGCTGAACTTGAACTGGTCGGTAGTGTGACAGAGCAGTTGAACCTGAGTGTTGGCTACACCTGGCTGCACAGTGTCGAGGGCAATAATGGCGAGCAAGTGCGTACTTATGTACCAAGGGATTTAGTCAAAGTTTCAGGGGTTTATTATCCTGATTTGCTGCCGGATTTGTCCTTTGGTGCCAGCTTGCAATGGCAAGACAGCGTCTACACCAGCCCTGAAAGTACAGTCACCATCACTCAACACAGTTACGCTTTGCTGGACCTGTTTGTGCGTTATCAGCTTAGCGACAATTTATCGCTGGCGCTAAACGGCATGAATGTGACAGACAAAAAGTACTACGAAAGCTTGTACTGGACTCAAGCCTATTATGGCGCCCCACGCCAGTGGCAAGCGTCTGTCACCTGGCGCTATTAATTTCAACACAAAAAAAGCCCTGAGTGCGAGCATTCAGGGCTTTGTAGTTGTTCGACATTTATTGGGCAGTACAACCACAGACAGAACCGGCGGAAGCGTTCACATTGGTCCAGTTGCCATTCCATTTCAAATTATTGGCCGCGTTTTGACAGACCCCATTGGCGCCACCACAAATGCCGGCGGCGGCACTGTTACTGCTGATCGGGGTCGTTGAAGTTACATCCACATTTTCACCCTGGCCAATTTTTACATCTAAAAAAATATGACTCAGGTTTTGTGACGTAATGTTATTGCTGACTGTCTGGCCTGTGCCAGTGTAGTTGTGACAACCAAAACAGTTACTGGCAAAACCTTTTTGTAAGTCCACATTCTGGAAAGTGGTCTCCGCTACCGTGTTGGCAAGGCGCAAAGACCCCCGTTCGTTTGGCACTCCTATACCACCTGAACTTTGCGCTATATCGCTAACCCACAAAGCTCCAACATGAAAGTAATTGCTTAAGACCTGCATGCCTGCAGGTACATTAGTTCCAGCCAACAACGCATCCACACCACTGTTTTGTTGAGTAATATCAGCCACGTTTTCTTCGGCTTTTAAATCTCCAGCTGCTGTGCCATAAGGATAAACCCGGCAAATATTAGTAGGTGTACCTGTTGCCGCAGTTTGATCTTCCGGCGGATCATTAAATTTACAGGCGTTGCCTGATGCCAGAGTACCAGGCAATCCTGAGGTACAACTGGCGCTGGCAAAGGTCCAGGGCGAAGCTGGCTGAGTGGTGGCCGGTGTGCAATCGGGAGAATTAATTTTATGTTCGTAGGTAGCCCAGACAAATTCCGGATGATCGGTTGTAGCCACAGCAATATGCATCCCCACCAGGCCTAAAGTGACGGCCTTACCGCCAATGTTCTGACTTTGAGTTACAAAGCTGTTTGATGCCACTTCTGCAGCAGATAACAGTTTCCAGGCCGATTTCATTTCAGTAGTACCGGATGGAAAATTAATCAGGTTTTGCTGCTGCAGCACAACTGCGCTGCCTGACAAATTACACATGGCTTTATCAAAACGTACATCGTAATACACCACATTAGTATCCTGAGCATAGATAGTAGCGCCGTCACCAGCCTGCTCCGTCGATAACGAGGTGCTGTCGGCTTTATCCAGACTGGTTCTTAATGTTGATCCCGTAATAGCGTTATCACAGGAATTGGCTGGATTTCCATTGGCGTCAAACTCCAGCACAGGGTACATAGCCTGGTTCATAAAATTACGCTGCCCACTGGCGTTTTGGGACATCAGATACAAAAAGGTCTGAGTTGAAAACTGGTAAAAATCACAAAAGGTTGAACTGCCATCAGAACCACTTTTTTTCACTTCAGTGGGCATAGAGGGTGCTGTCAGCCAGCTTGGATCCACAGGGCACGCAGCAGCAGCGGCGACCTTGTAAGCTTGATTAGCCGCGACCTCTGAGGGCAAACAACATAAAGCCAACATCAGACAACCAGCTGTGAGTAGTTTTAGGGTATTCATCTGCACTTTTCCTTCCTTTGGGGTTGTAATTACAACGTCTTTTTTGACAAAGCTTACTGGATTTACAGCACCAGTTTACCTGTTTTGAAAACTATAGTTGCAATTACAGAAACATGCAGAATAAATAGTCAGAGGGAAAACAGAACCAGCAGCTTTGTACCGCAGCTCTGGCCTTCCCCTCTTCGTTCTCTAGCGTGCTGAGGATGTAATAGTCACCTGCATCACGCCACCTTTGAATAAGCCAAAATATAAAGTCACCTGATCAGTGCCATATTCGGCATATAAACTCCAGGCTCCGCCATAAATAGACGGATCCGGATAGGTATATTCAGCCCAGCTTTTGCCGCTGTCTTTACTCAGCTCGAGGATAAAAGGTTGCGGCTCTTCATATTTTTTGATCCAGCGGGCAGTATAAAATTGGTTGGGACGCTGCGGGTGGATACCCAGGTCAAAATAAAAACGTGAATGTTGATTCAGATAAAGGCCATTCCAGCTGTTGCCGCCGTCTTTTGAGATCAGCATGCCAGGTTCGCCTGTGGCAATAATTTGTTGCTCTGAACCAGGCACAAATCTGATATTTTTTACAGTGCCCGGTTCCTTCAACATATCCGTCATTGAAGGGTAGATTTTGCTTTCTTTACTGTTGGTATCAAAAGACTGCAATAAAGAGTTTTCAATAGCCCCCTGACCACCAAACCAGACTTTGTCACCAGACTGTGACACTGTCAGCGCATCCTGATCCCTTGCCATAGCGCCATAAAATCCCGACACCACCTGCCAATGACGTCCCAAATCATAAGACTGGGCCAAAGCACCATAACCTGTGGCATAGAGCACGGCATTTTTGCTGTCGTAGGCCAAAGCAAATATCTTTTCGGCCAAAGCCGGTTCCTGCAGAGTAGTCTCAGTATTCTGTTCAGTTTGACCAAAGTCACTTCGGATCAGCTGCCAGCTCTGCCCTGCGTTCACCGATTCTGCCAGGTAAGCAAAACCTTCCAGCTCCAGAGCAGCCAGATAATGGCTGGTCCCCACACGCTCTAAATCCAGTACGTCCCAACGGGCTGAACTCAGCAGCTTCCATTGCTGGCCATCTTTACGATAAATACCAGCGCTGGTGGCGATCAGTAATTGCTGGTCTGCAGATAAAAACTGCCGGACAGTTACACCGTTCAGTGGCTGATGCTTAAAACTGATGGTATCGGCAGTTTGATCGTCCAGTTCTGAACCGCATCCGGCCAACAGTAAACTACTCACCACCAAAGATGCCCAAACCAGAGGGCGAACTATAAAACGCATGACAAATCTCCATCTATGTGTTGCTCACTAAGCGGTCAGCTTAGGAAAAATCAACAGATGCAACTGTTCGAATCTGTAAAAAGCTGCAACAGACTTGTGATGTACAACCAGGATCAGGCCGCAGAGCCTGACCAAATCCAGCACTCTGAGCATAACAAGAGCGTTTTTATGCTTGTTTTGTCTTTGTAACTAAAGTTCAGACTAGTGCTCCGATACGAAGCCATTAGTAGCATTGGGATGATGCAGAGCTTTGCAAAGTCATTCAGACTTCAGCTGAGCCACTCTATAAAAGGAATTAGCTTTGTCAGGTAGGGAACGGACCTTATTTGCCTTTGAATTCAGCCTTTTCAGATGCCTGCAGGAGCATTCTGCCGGTGCAGATTTTTTAGAAAACCTCAGCAAGTTCAGGTAGCAAAGAGCGCGGGACTTTAGCTTGACCGCAAGCTAAAAGCCCCCACTCATGGCTGATACACACAAACTCTGTTACGGCCTGAAACCTTGGCTTGCATCATAGCCTTGTCTGCCTGATGGAGCAGAGTTCCAAGTAAAGTTTGTGGTTCTAACTCACCCGTCAGCCCGGCTAAATTGATACAGGCAATACCAAAACTGGCGGTACAGTTAATTTCACCAGATTCTATGGCTATTTTGTTCTGTTCAAAACCGGAGCGTAACCGCTCCGCCAGTTGCATCGCCTGCTCCTGATCAGTATCTGGCAACACTATGGCAAATTCTTCGCCTCCCACCCGCGCCAGCACGTCAGAGCCCCGGACTAAATGTTGGGCCAGCGCAGACATATTCACCAGCACTGCGTCGCCAGCAGCGTGATTCCACTGATCGTTCACTCTCTTGAAATGGTCTATATCAAACATCACCACAGCCAAGGGCTGTCCTGCTCTGTGGGCCTGATGAAATACCTGACGGCTGATGGAAAAAAATGCTCTGCGGTTATACAGCTGAGTCAGCTCATCGGTATTGGCCTGGCGCTCAGCTAAAGCTTTAGCGGCCGCCAGTTGCTGCTCCATTGCTTTACGCTCGGTAATGTCTGTAGCTATTTCAATACGCACCAGACGGCCATCGACCCAGTAAATAGCCTGATCCCGGCACTGATACCAGCGACCGTTCAGGGTATTCTGAAATTCCCAGACATAAACACCGGACGGCTGACCTTCGCTGTTCAGTAATCTGTTATTAGTGCAGAAAAAACAAGGCGAATCCTGCCCCGCCTGCAACACCTGAAAACATTTGCGACCAGCTATAGGCCCCCACTCTTCCTTGCCATAGTCGTTGATATAAAGCAAATCGTAGGTCTGCATATCCGACACATACACCAACGCGTCCAGACTATTCAGAATGGTCTTGATAGCCTGGTAACTATGATTTTCATCCGACAGCACAGCAGGTGTTGCCCCATCAGAACCAGCAGATATTGAGATCATGGCAAACCACATATTTGATAAAAACGATACAATTAAACGTTACCACAATTGACTATAACTTAGCCAGCATTAGTACAGCAGGCTGGCTTTTCACCCAGGCATATGCAGTAACTCTTGTCTTCCGCTGCTTTAAAGGATAGAACAGTACA
The DNA here is from genome assembly GCF_020217005.1 of Rheinheimera sp. GTDB lineage: Bacteria > Pseudomonadota > Gammaproteobacteria > Enterobacterales > Alteromonadaceae > Pararheinheimera. The sequence goes on from NZ_JAIWOI010000136.1 coordinate 6,631, forward strand.
CAAAGAATAAGGAGTTAGTTATGGCGTATCGCTTTTTACCTGCACTGTTCATGCTCTGCCTTTCCATACTGTCCGGCCCTGCACTGGCGACAGAAAAAGCCCCTCCTGCTCAGACTGCAGTTAAAAATTTAAAACACGGCGCCGTCGCCTCCCCGGATCAGTATGGTGCTCTGGTGGCTGAACAAATCTTGCGCAAAGGAGGGAATGCGGTAGACGCCGCCATAGCCACAGCCTTTACCCTGGCCGTGACTTACCCCGAAGCAGGCAATATAGGCGGTGGTGGTTTTATGCTGGTTTGGTTTGACGGCAAGCCGTATTTTTTAGATTACCGCGAAACAGCGCCGGCGGCGGCTCATAAAGACATGTATCTGGATGCCGACAAGCAGGTGATTGAAAACTTAAGCCTGATTGGCCACAAAGCCAGCGGCGTGCCCGGTACTGTCATGGGGTTATGGCTGGCGCATAAAAAATTTGCTTCCCTGCCCTGGTCAGATTTAGTTGCACCAGCTATTCACTACGCCAGCACAGGGTTTACTGTGGCCGAAAACCAGTATCAGTACCGTGCTGATTTATTACAGCAACTGGACGGAAAAACCAATTTCGCACGCTATTTTTCCGCTATGAAAGCAGGCGAAAATTTTAAACAACCTGAACTGGCCGAAACCTTAAAACGCATAGCAGCTCAGGGGCCGGACGATTTTTATAAAGGCAAAACTGCAGAGTTACTAGTGGCTGAAATGCAACGAGGTAAAGGCTTAATCACTATGGAAGATTTAGCGTCTTACCGTGCAGGCTGGCGTGAGGCGCTGGTCACCCCCTGGCGGGATAAGCAATTGATTAGCGCGCCACCTCCTAGTTCAGGAGGAATAGCCTTAGCCCAATTGTTAGGCTTAAAACAGCGTCGCAGCGCTGATTTTACTGACGTAAAACACAATAGCAGTCAGTATGTACATTTAGTCGCTGAGCTGGAAAAACGGGTTTATGCCGACAGGGCAGAATATTTGGGCGATCCGGGCTTTGTCACTGTGCCACAGCAACAATTGCTCGACGCCAGCTATCTGGACAAGCGCGCCAAAGAAATTAATGCGCTTGCTATTTCGCCAACCAAAGCCATCAAGCCTGGGCTTGAAGGCTATCACACCACCCATTTTTCTATTCTGGACAAAGAGGGCAATGCGGTATCCAACACTTACACTCTGAATCTGGATTTTGGCAGTGGCGTCGTCGTTGAAGGTGCAGGCTTTTTGTTAAATAACGAAATGGACGACTTCTCCGCCAAACCTGGTGTTCCTAACGCCTTTGGCGTGGTTGGTAATGACGCCAATGCCATAGCGCCCGGCAAACGTATGTTGTCGTCTATGACCCCCAGCATGGTGGTGCAGGATAACAAAGTACAGCTGGTGGTTGGTACACCAGGAGGCTCCACCATCATTACCTCTATTTTTCAGGTGATCACTAATCTGGCTGACTTTGCTATGCCATTACCACAGGCTGTAGCTGCACCTCGTTTCCACCATCAGTTATTGCCCAAAGATCAAATTACCATGGAGCCATATGCCCCTCTGAGCGCTGAAGTGCAGCAAGAACTGATTAAAAAAGGTTACACACTCCAGACTCAGGGTTGGAATTTAGGTGATGTACAAGCCATACAAGTGTCGGCAGATCAGGTCAGTGCAGCAGCAGATCCCCGCTCTCGTGGTGTGGCTAAAGTGATCGAGTATTAACCTGCTGGCTTGAGACGGTAAGCCGCACCTTGTTTGCCGCCAACAGGCAAAAAGCTGCAGCGCTGCCAGCTTAAACCTCTCTGACCGCTCCGCCAACGCCAGTTCAGCCGCGCCCTGTTACCATTCCCTTCTTTGGCACAAGGCTTGCTTTTGTCAGACCAAAAATACAGAAGGTAAAGTCATGAGCGATATAGTCTTGGGTAGCATGCAAGTAGGTGGACTGACAGCACAAAACTATCAGTTGGACTACCAGTTAACGGATCCCGGCCTTAGCGGTACAGAACAGCGTAAGTTGACTCAGGCAGATTATCAGGCGGCTGCAGCATCAGCGCAAAAAGCCTATGACATGGCTAACACCGGGCCAGAATTCCGGACCCAGCCCGACAGCAGCATAGCTCAACTGCAACAAGAACAAGCAGAGCAACAACAAAACTGGCAGCGGCAACAACTGCTGGACAGCCTGATGCTTCAGTTACGCAGCAGTCAAACCAAACAAGGCACAGTAGGCTGATCCCTGTCGCTAAAGCATTCAGAACAGACCCGCTGCGCGCAGCAGCGGGTCTGTTCAAGAGCGTTAGGGAGATGGTGTCGTGGCAGCTCTGGTGCTTGTAGTACTATTTTGGCTGGCCTTACTCACCAGATAACCACTATGGCTGATGGCGATAATTGCCAATAATCCATTGCTCAGCTCTGGCAAAGAACCATAACGAGTGGCAGCAAACATTTCTCCGTGCAGCAATACTCCATAGGTCAACAAAGCCACCAAAGTAAAAAAGCACATCTGCAAACGTGGCAGATCCAGGTGCAGGCAATTGGTGAATTGCTCACCAGTGATTAGATCTGACCAACGTGCATCTTCAGGTCTTTTATTCCGATACAAAGGGCCGCTAAAGTCCTGAGCATCTTTGTCATAGCCCTGCCCAACCAAACTTCCGCTCAATTGCAAGGTTTTGTTTTCATCAGGCAGCGCAGCGCCACTATTACTCAATAGCACTGGAGATGCGACCAGCGTCGCAGTGCTAAAACCCATTAATAGCCAAAGCTGTTGAGGAATGTCAGGCACACAAGTTTGACTGGCTTCAGCCAGACAAGCGCCACTGCTGGCCTGAATATTCTGTACCACCAGTGCCAGCACTGCTGTAAGCACTAAAATACTCCAGGCCACCATCTGCACACGGGACAACGACATCACATTACGTTCATCAACAAACACACCTTTGAAGGTGCCACAGATCACTTTGCCAATCACTGCCAGCATCAGCACAAAAAGCCCCATCAGCCAATACCAGTTTTGCAGCGCATTGTCCGAATTTTTGTAGATAAAATACAAAGCGGCTAAAAAGGCCAGCGCCGCAATCAGACTATAAGCATCCCGCCATTTGGTTTGAGTGGTTGCCATACATTCTCCTGCCAGGTGTTATTCAAGGTCCGGCAGACGCACCACTGCGCCGCCTCGCAGAAAACTTAGCAGCAGCTGTAGCTTTTTTGAAGAAAACAGGAACAAAAAATACCTAAAAAGGAAAATACAACACAGCGACATAAGTTGTGTCGCTGTTAGGCCATCAGTCGTAACGTCACGACCACTAAGCCATATACAGCCACACCAATACACACAGGCCAGCCTAAAGAGCGGGTACGCCGCCAGA
>NZ_JAIWOI010000137.1 GCF_020217005.1 Rheinheimera sp.
CCAGGATAGTACAAAGCCCACCCAGTATGGTTGCCAGCCATGGAGCTGTGCCAGTTTGAACCGGGACCAGCGATACACCAAACATAGCGGCAATCATGGTAGGCGCCAGCACGGTCAGCCACACCGGCATAGCTTCTGAATTGTTGCTGATACTACGACGCAACAAGTGCCGCCGCATCCAAATCAGCGGTAAAGCACGCAATAAAAAGGTACCTAAAGCACAAGCCAGCATGAGCAACCAAAGCGAGTTATCCATGGATTTTTCCTTCTGCTTTGAGTTTGGCCTGCACCAGATAAAACAAGGACACACCGCACAAGGCCGCTAAAGGAATAGCAGAGTTGGTCATGCCAAGCAGTTTCAGCACCAAAGCTGTAGCTATGGTGACCAGCATAGTTAAGGTCCACTGCACAGAGGTAAAACGTGGTGCCAACAACACCAGAAACAGCGCGGGCAACGCAAAAGGCATCACTTCACCCAATAAAGGCCAGTTTTTGGTAATTTCTGCCCCGGCAACAGCACCTACAGCAGTGCCAGCAATCCAGCTTAACCAGGCAATTAAAGCAGCGCTGATATACCATCCCATCCGGTCTTTTTCCGCCAATTGCGGCAATCTGGTATGGGCCAACGCGAAAATCTGATCAGTTAAACCATGCATAAGTACAGGCCACCAGCGGCTGTTGGATAAATAAGGCGCAATGTTAGGCCCATACACCAGATGCCGGGCATTGATCAGCAACGTCATCACCAGCACCAGCCACAATGGCGCACCAGAAGCCACCATAGCTATAAACAAAAACTGCGAAGCACCTGCATAGATCAGAGCTGAAATAAGCACAGTTTCCAGCGCACTAAAACCGGATTGCACCGCAATTAAACCAAAAGAAATAGCCACGGGAATATAACCGCCCAAAAGCGGCAATGCATCGCGGCTACCTTGTTGCCAGGCAGAGCTTTTTGACAGATCAACTGAACTCATAAACTCTCCTTGCCTGGCTGATACACTATAGTTAAAAGCGCAGTGGCCCAACTTTCGCCTGTGCGGTACAAATGCGGCACATCTGCAGAAAATTTATGGCTTTGTCCTGCGGTTAAAGTTTTGCTATCACCTGCAGTGCCCACCTCAAGCTGTCCACTGATCAGAGTAATAGCTTCCACAGTACCTGCGGCATGGGCCTCCGACTTACGTTCTGTAAAAGGCGCGCAAGACATCCAATATGCATCTACAGGCTGATTATCTTTACCTTGATCAATCAGGCGCACCTGAACCCCGCTCTCCCCCACTAAAGCACTGACAGGCGCTATCAAATTGCCAAAAGGCACCTGCAGCTGCAACGACAAACGCCAGATGGTGTCCAGTGTCGGATTGCCATTACCCTGCTCCAGTCTGGACAAATTAGATTTAGCAATGCCGGCATCGGAGGCCAGTTGCGACAGCGATAAGCCCCGTGCCAGCCGTAAACTTTGAATATGCCGTCCCAGCGTGTCTAAAGTTGCTTTATCCATCACAGTTCCAATTCGTTCTTTATATAGAACGTTCTATATAAAGAACAGTGATTTGTCAATACAGCTCCAGCGGTCAGGGACAATAGCCCCGCCTGTGCCCTTGTTTTACTATGCGTTCAATCAGCATCAAAATCAGTCAGAAAAAGTAGCAGAACCCAGAGCATCATCTAAAGTGTATCGGCCCGGCAGCACACTATGATCATGGTGATGAATAGTGCCGCATTCAGCCCGGCAGACCCACTTACCAAGGACATGCTATGAAACTATCTTTTTTTTCTTGTCTGTTATTTTCCGCTATCGCCTGCAGTGATCTGCAGGCAGCTGAAAGCTCACATCATGCCGTCAGTGACGAAGTGATAGCGCAGCAAAATGCCAAACTGGCCGCGGCCACCAAAGACAAAGGCTACGGCCCACAGTCTCCGCGTGACATAGATGTGAAAACCGGCAGTGATTTACGCTTATTTGCTTTAGCACCTTCGTACGACCATATGAACCTGTGCAATATTCATATGCATGTCAGTGCTGAACACAAAGGCGGCGAGTTCACCACTTATGCCGGTAATGGTGACGGTAAGGGCATGGGGTCGGGTTATAAATACAATGGTAAACTCAGCAAAGCCGAGTTAACCCCAGTCAAAGAGCCTATTTGTGCTGGAGAGCATGGTAGTTTGCATTCAGGCGACACCATCGAAGTGCATTATGTTCACACCAGCGCTATGGCTACGCCGGGCGCTACCTTAAACTCATGCATGAGTGAAGCAATTAAAAACCCTGAACTGCGGGTAGAAGCTCAGGTTTTTGTGCTGGTAAACGATCCTAAAGCACTGGATTTCACCCAACTTGCCGCTGTCGGTATGGAAGATGGCTACCATCAGGCGCTGAATATTCCGGATAACACAGGCAAACCAGTACAGTATGCAGGTTCAACCACAGGCCCTGACTATAATGAAGTCGCTTCACCTTTTCAGGTGAGCTGGGGCGTGCGGCCTAAAGTGGCAAAGGTCAATATTGCCACTGTAGGTCAATGGTGTAAGGCCAACCCCTTTAAAGAATCAGAAGCTCACGCCGTACGTAATCTGGTGACCAACCCGGATTTATTGTCAAAAATTGAAGACTAACCACTGATCCTGGCTGTGACCAGATCCCACTCTGGTCACAGCATTCTCTGCTTTTTTCTGCTAAAGCACTTTGAATTCCAGCAGTCGTCACATGTAATGCTCCAGTGCCAGATAGCTGCGCTGCACGATCTTTTTCAGACAAAAATCCTGCTTCCGGACGTCGAATTGCCATAACATCAACGCACCGAGCAATTCACTTTTTCTGTTCGCATGCCGGGTTAACAAACAATCCCCTTCAATAACGGTTTCAACCCCATAAAGTTCCGCCTCAAACAACACGGTCGAGTTGATGCCGTGCACCTTTTTTGCACCTTTAATCAAAGCGCGCGAACAGTCTGTAGACCAATAACTTCGCTTCGAACTAATCTGATAACTGGTGTTATCACGAGGATGTCGTTTAAAGACTAAGGTGTCATCCGGATACAATGATTCTATGTAGTCGATGAACTCTTGCATGCCATTCACAAATCGTGAATTCAATTGAATATTTGAATCCTGAGCCAGCTGCAAGGGCACAAAAATATAGTTTTGCTGGCCAGAATACGTGGGGACATCCTGAAAAAACACATCGCGCTTGTGCTGCAAAATCGGGGCGACATCTTTTGGTAACCAATCCAGATCATTTGCCGCCAGGCTAGAATCGACGTTAATACCTTGCCTATCGAAGTAGATGTGCTGAGTTTGAGGAAAAAAACCGCATTCAATAAAGCTGAATTTCAGCTCATTAGCACGCAAAAACTGTTTTAACGGATCAAATACCGGCACAGATCCACTCCACAACAGAGTACCAAGGCTCTGCTGAAAAAACTCCACAGGCAGCAACTGCAAGGGGTGGCGATACTCCAGACTGATCCCATATTTTTGAAACCAGTCTGCAAGACCCGATAGCCAGATAGGTACTTGCTCTACCGGATTAAGGGTAAAGATAACCACATAAGGTTGTTCTGGCTGAGTTTGATAAAAAGCACTATTGCACGAAGAAAAGCTCGCCGACACTGTACTTTCATCGATAGTAATTGTATTAGATTGAACCATCTTGCCCGACATACCTTGCTTCATCGTTTTCAAAAAGTGCATACCCCAGGCTTCTGTTTAACTTTCAAATCTACCCCACCGATTTGATTGGATGATCTGTTTGGCCGCCGCTTTGGCGAGCCATAAATAGTTCTAAAAACAGAACAAAACCTATAGGTATAAACCAACTAACCTTTGTCTACGCTGATTCTGTGACATTGAACCAATCTGGCGGAAAAAATAGCTGAAAAACCAGCGCTAATAGCGGGGGCTGTGGGGCAAAGTCAGAAGTAGGTTCAGTTGGTTTTGATGGTAACTAAAGGCTGGCGCATCAGACGGTAAGCAAATAAGGCAAATAGATGGCGTAGCCTCATCAAAAAGTGAGGCGAACAGTAAAATTATTCGCCTCATCTGCGGAATTGAGCAGCGTCTACTGAATTAAAAAACAAGGGTAGCTTTGATTTCTGCCGACGACACCTGTTAGGGTCTGTGGATCAAAAAAGCCGCTATGACCAGAGCACAAAAAATACCGGCATTAAACTTTGGCTGCCAGTACTCCATAAATAGAAAAGTGATTGCTAACCATCCCAATCCAGCAACAATTGCCAAAACTTGCACAAACCTTTCGTTCATTAGATCCATTGCTCGCCACGCTAAGAACAGTCCAAGCAATCCGAAAACAATTTTACCTAATGAAAAAGCTGAGTTTAGCCCGTAATACAAAGTCGTCTCTAAACCTGGGGCGCGCGCATTACGCAGGTATTGAGATGCGACATCGACAATGAAATGAAGAATTCCTGTTAGGGTGAGCCAGCCATATGCGATGTAGATGATGTATTTTTGCATGCTTTATTTACCTTTAAATCCGGGCTAACCAGCTTTTGCACTAATGCAAAATCTGCAGTTATGACGTTGTTGTGGTTTGTGGCGAAACAACAGGTAACTCTTGCTGCTCCAGAATAGAACTCCAGTTTGTCCGCCACAGCGCGAGCGCCCTATCGTCTCCTTTGAATATCAAATCGAAATATGCCAGGGTAAGGTCTGCAGTAGCAGTTTTCACTTTGGAGTTTAGTGATAATCCCCCGGTAAATGGACGATCGGTGAACATGCTGTGGGACCCGTCACGATAGACAACGAGCAATTTATTCGGGTCTGAAATTGCATTAAAGAGCTTCAACCTATCCTCAGTATCAGAGTAATAACCAGGAATATTGATTTCATCATCCGTAGAAGTAATGTGGATGGTAGGGACAGATATTTTGCTGAGCACGGCCTTCAGGTCTGATTCACCATAAAACGGCGGCGCCGAAATAATAATTCCAGCCCGGAAACGGCTGTCCAGGCAGTCAATGGTTTTCCCCTCTCTTACCACTTGCGCACCTACTTTTAGTAATGCTGTATTTGCACCATACGAATGACCTGCTATAACAATCCGCTGATGATCAATGGCTGCGCTATAGTGGCCAGTCTCTGCAGACAGTAACTGATCAAGTGCAAAACTTACATCTGTGGTGCGGGCGAGCGCTTCATCCTCTTGAGCTGCTCCCTGCAATCGGTCAATCAGACCAAATGGATTACCTTTCCAAAGTTCCGCGTCACTACCCACATGCTGGACGTGAAGACTGGCAACACCATGTGTCGACCAGTGCTTTCCAAGATAACTATATCCTTGCCGCCCTCCCCCCATGCCGTGCGAAAACACCACTAATGGCACAGTCTTTTTATAGGCAGTTTTCATTGGCCAATAAAGACGTGCAGGAACCGGACGAGAACGCGCTGGATCGATCCAATTAAAATCGATCACTTGATAACTCTGTTCATTGGGCTGGACTATGTCACTTGAGTGACATGCAGCTAATGGGGCAAGCAGTAACATCAGGCATAATTGCCTGCGTTTCTGGTTTACTTCCATATCTGCTGGCGAAGTTGTGACTGGAGTCAGGCCGCAATCAACGCCTTGATGCCCTGTATCTATAGATAAATGCTTTAGTTGGCGACTTAAAGAACCAAGTTGCTCTTTCTTGTCGCCTAATAAATTTTGCATACATATGCCTCAAGCAAGATGGGAAAGTTGTCCACTGCATCTATCCCGCTCCCCGAAAAACCGCTTCGGACCAGAACAATCAAAGAGCACAACCACGTTGAGTCTGTTGCTCCGCAAGCAGGCCAATTCGCCTGTCTGCTTCACTAGAGGCCGAGGCAGCTTGCCCATAACGAGCGGCCACGATAACGGGCATAATCACATGCCAGGAATCACTTTTCGCTTGCTCTGCTACATCTTTTGTCTGTTTTGCTTCCTCTGTTTGCTGAGCTAATTCTGCACAACTTAAAGCTCCAAACTGCGATTCCTCCACAGCGCTTTCCGGGATCTGCGCACAGGCCAAAAGAAGCGTCGAGGCCACAAGCAAGCCAACCAACCGCATGGCTACTATTAACTTGAGCTGCGCCAAACCTCTGATAACATTAAAAAAGAGAAAACCTTTTTTCGCCAATACGTTCATTTTTGTGTTCATTCATTGCCTCAATACTTGAAAGTAAAATTTTAGAAATATCGTGATACGCTACTGAAGCAAAGGTACTCCGGCATGAGTTGACTCTGCTGCCAAATCACTTGGATAAACCACACCAGTAAGAATCTCCGACTCTACCCAAAGCCTTGCACATGCACTCTCATCGAGGCTCTGCGGAGGAAATTTTGCTGAGGCAGGGTTTCCCCTAAGCTCGCTGAGTTTGTCAGGGCCGTAATAGGCCCCCCCATTTGCCTGCGCTGAAGTTGCGGCAAACAATGTGGGTAAAGCACCTTGGGGGGCGGGTTGAAACAGAAACCACAGGAAGCGACGGGCCATGCCTTGAGCGCTCCAGGGACCAGCACTATTAATCAGCAAGTCAGTACGGGAAATACCGGGATGAGAGGCGATACTCTGGATCCCCCAGTTCGCTGCATCACTTTGTCGCTGAAGCTCGCGAGCGAACATCAGACAGGCAAGCTTTGATTGACTGTAGGCCGACATTGGCTTGTAATCTTTCTGCGATTGCAGGTCGCCAAAATTGATTGCCCCGCTTCGGGCCGCAATACTGGATACCGTCACTACACGCGGCTGATTTCCTCTGCGCAACAGCGGCAAAAGCCCAGCAGTCAATGCAAAATGGCCAAGGTAATTGGTACCAAATTGCAGCTCAAACCCATCTGTCGTTGCTTGCCATTTTGGTGGAGTCATCACTGCTGCATTATTGATCAGAATGTCAATACTGCTGTGTGAAGCCTGAATCTGTTGGACGAATGCCTCAATAGAGGCCAAACTGGCAAGGTCTAGTGTCATATATGCCACATTCGCATTTGCGACAGTTTTGCTGATCTGGTTGAGTGCAGCCATCCCCTTTAACTGATTTCGACCTGCAACAATTACATTTGCGCCGGCTTTAGCCAGTGCTATTGCAGTTTGGAATCCGAGGCCGCCAGTACCTGTAACCACGGCTGTGCGGCCATGTTGAGATGGGATGTCAGAAGCTGTCCAATGGGTCATAATACTTGCCTCAAAATGGTGAGATAACTACAATTAGTGCACATTAAAATGCACTCAGTGCAAACATTAATGCATTGGATGCGTTGATGCAATAGGTTTTTACATGTCAGAAATTCATACACTCTTAGCGTCACCTCAACCGGAAGGTGCACGCGAGCGCAAGCGTCGTGAAACACGCCAACGAATTGCCGAAGTTGCACTGCGTTTGTTTCTTGCTCAGGGGTACCACGGCACTACTTTGGATGTGATCGCGGAAGAGGCAGGTATCTCGCGTCGTACTTTCTTTTCTTACTTCAAATCGAAAGACGATATTATTATGTTTGGGCTGGAAGCCGATTGGGCCAGCATGATTGATGATTTGCTTAAAACTTCACCAGATGTAGCGCCTATAAATGCAATTCGCGATCTGATGGTCCGGCGGATCGAACGTCATAACACAGCGCAGATGCAGGCTATCGACAAACTGATGCTCTCAAGCGAATCACTGCTGGCCCGTAAACAATCGTTTTACATCAAACAGGAGCAACTGTTATTCAGCGCCCTGTGTGAAGTATGGCGACAACCTGAGCGCCGCCCAGCTTTGCGTATGTTAGCCATGATGTCTATCGGGGCTATGAGGATTGCACTTCAGGCCTGGCGAGAAAGCACTGATCCGAACAAAACAGTGAGCAGTTTTATCCTGGATGCATTCAACTGTGTCAGAGCTGAACTTTAGCTAACAATAATCATTGTGAAACTAAGTAAGGCATTGCGAATAACTGGCCCTTCGTGAAGATAAGGGCCAGCTCATCAGTTATATGCCTGTTGCAGGCAGGTCTGATTCACACAAATGGCAGAGTTGAGGTTCAGGTGTCAGAGTAAGATGGTCCTTCAATATCAGCAATCAACCCTATTTGGGTCGGGCGCCAGCCTAAATGCTCCTGAGTATTCTCACTTGAAGCTAAAATATCCATAGCCGCAAAATGAGCAAACCAGCCGAAATGCTCCGCAGCCTCTTCTGCTGATTTGCTGATAACCGGCAGATCCAGTTTGCGGCCTATCACTTCTGCAATTTTAACGAATGGAATACCGGCTTCCGCAACCGCATGATAGCGAGCCCCCATACAACCTTTTTCAACGACCAACCTGAACAGCCTTGCAGCATCAAGCAGATGTACAGCAGGCCAGTTGTTTTGGCCTGCTCCAGCATAGACAGATAGGCCTTTTTGACGGGCGATGTGAATGAGCATTGGAACAAAAGCATGATCACCCTCGCCATGCACAGACGGAGGCAACCTGATTACCGATGTATGCACCCCTCGTTTTGCTGCAGCATCAGCCGCCTCTTCCGAAGCAGCTCTGGGATGAGCCAATGAGCCTGTTTGGGGTAAAGTTTGTTCTGTAACCAGCTGGCCTCTTGGCAGAATACCAAGAGCAGAAGTAACAACCAAAGGCCTTGTGGTTTCACTTAATGCATCAGCCAGAACTTCAATAACTCGGCGATCATTTTCACAATTCTCTTTGAACCTGGAAAAATCATGATTAAACGCGGTGTGGATCACAGCATCAGCCGATGCGGCAACATGCCATAATGATTCAGGCTGATCTATAGTACCGATATGAACTTCGGCCCCTAAGCTCATCACCACAGTCGCCGCTTCGGTAGAGCGCGCCAGACCTATGACCTGATGTCCTGCATCTATTAACTCCTTTACGACTGCTTTACCCACAAATCCGCTGGCTCCGGTGACAAAAATACGCATGAAAGATTCTCCTGCTTGATAGCAGTTATTAATGTTAGCGACGAAACTCAAACCTGAGCGAAATCTAAACCATGACTTCGGCGATACCGAGCTAAAAGCAGACTAGCTGCACGATAAAGTCTGCCTTTTATGCGTTCTCATCCAAAAAATACTATGGCTCTGCTGACAAGGAAAACCGTGATTCTCCGCTACTGCCGACGATAAAAAATCATGCCGCCATGGTGCAAAGTGTTGGCATCAACAAACACACCGTCTGCGGTAAAGCCTGTATCGTCCCAATAATCAATCTGGTTACCTTTGACTTCGTAGCGCCCCTGATAAGCACTTTCTTTGTGTCCACGGGCCTCGTCGTAGCGGCCATTGGCAAGCAGTTGCTGACGGATCCGGCCATCTGCTGTAACCCACATGCCCAAATAAGGATGTTGTGCACTCATTGGTTGATCTCCTTGTTGATCAAAAGATGTTGGAAGAGGAATACGGTTCATCACATCGTCGTATTGAGTTAAATCGAGAAAAGCTATCACCTCAGTGGCACGCAGCTGCTGCATGCGGAAAATCCAGACAAAGCTGTTGTTATAGGGCTTGCCGTCTTTCGCCACTGCTGCTCCGTCCCAATACACCACCACATCATTGCCTTCGGCCCAGATGTCGTTCACCCTGGGTTTGACGAAGGAAGAAAGACGGGCCGCAAATGGCGCAACGGCCTGTTCGAGAAACACTGCGCGGCCTCTATAAGTGCCAGCCGCCGGACTGCTGCCTTTGATAGTCCAGACCACATCCTCAGAGAGCACCTCCTGAAAAAATGTGCTGCCACCTGCCGCCCACTTGGCAAATGCCTGTGCAATAAAGGCTTTGTTTTTTTCTGTAACAGCCTTATCCGAACTGGCCTGTGTAAAAAAGCTGGTCATCATGGCTAAAACCAACAGCATGCTGCTAAACAAGCGGTTTTGTACTGTCATAGTGATTTCTCCTGTGGCTAATGAGTGCTGTAGACCAGCTGTTGCCTGGTCTTTTTTGTTCAGCACTACTGTGGCTCAGGCAGAATCTATGGTGATAGAAAGATCCTCCAGACTTATTGCATTATTGTCCGGTTGAATA
>NZ_JAIWOI010000138.1 GCF_020217005.1 Rheinheimera sp.
GTTGCAGTTACGCAGAAACAGTTTTTCAGTCGTAGGAGGAAATTTGGTGATGAATGGATATTAGAGCAAAGATTACGGATAAATTGGGTTGAAATGCCCCTTCATACACTATGGTTTATTCAGCGATCTTCTCTTGTATGCCAAAGCCGCAATATATAAATAGTCTGCTGCTGAAGTTCGTAACGCATCTCAAAATGCCCGACTAATATCCGTCGCACTTCTCGCGGTAAAAACTCGAATAGCTGCTCACCTATACGCGGATTGTTCAGCAATAATGTTGGAGCTTTAGTCAAACTCAGCACCGTTTTTGCAGCAGCCTGCTTATTTTCCGGAGCCAGAAATTCGTAAAGTCGGGCTAAATCCGACAATGCTTTACTGGTCCACTTCAGTTCCATTAACCTGGCACCGCTAAAGGATTATCTGTTCCTAAGCTTTCGGCCCATGCTTGTACAGCCTGATGATCGATGACCTGTCCCGCGTCTACATCAGCTAAAGCTTCACGAGTTAATCGTTCACGCTCTTCTTCCTGTTCCAGCCACGCAGATAAAGCTTGTTTCATAATCCAACCGCGAGAACGCTCTAAACGTGCAGCCATTTGGTCAACTTTTTCAGCCAACGGCAAAGGGATATGAGCGGTTAAAACTTTAGTTCCGACTTGTGCCACAACAATGCTCCTGATGTGAAGTGATTCAAAATTAATCATACTGATTAAACCTTATTGCAGCAAGTTGTAACCTGAGGCATTCATTCGCAGCGCAAAAACTTAAAAACAGTTAAATCCTCTGAAACCTTGTCAGACACAACACTGAAGTTGCCCGCTTCCAACACTAGCGCAAAGCCCAAATACAACCACTGCAATACAGCAACTCCCATAACAAGCAATCACATACTTCCAACCCCAACATGAAGATCCTTCATAGTGCAAATGAAATAAAACCATTGTTCTTCGTCCAGCCATCCGCGTATAACAGACACACATATTTTAGACGTCCAGACTTCTTAATGGACATTTGGACCGCATAGCAGCGAATGAGAGAGCAGATAACATGAGCAACTTCAAATTCAGCATCAAAAGCATTGGTTTTGATGAAAATTATCAGCCGGCAGACAACACCCGTATCACCACCAACTTTGCCAATTTAGCTCGTGGTGAGCGCCGTCAGCAGAATCTGCGCAACACCTTAGCCATGATCAACCACCGTTTTAATAGCCTGGTGTTTTGGGACAACCCAAACTCAGATCGTTATTCGGTGCAGCTGGATATTATTTCTGTGGCTATTCATGTAGATGGTACTTCAGAGAGCGATGACCATAACTTCCCGGCCATTGAAGTATTAAAAACCAGCATTATCGACAACAAAACCAAGCAACGTATTGAAGGCATTGTTGGCAATAACTTTTCCTCTTATGTGCGGGACTATGATTTCAGCCTGGTGCTGGCGGAACATAACAAAAATCAGCCGGGCTTTAGTGTTCCGGAGCAGTTTGGCGATCTGCACGGCAAGCTGTTTCAATATTTTGTCAATTCAGATACCTATCAGCAGCACTTTAGCAAACTGCCGGTGATCTGCCTGAGTGTATCCGACAACAAGACGTATCAGCGCACCAGCAATCAGCATCCTGTGTTAGGGGTCGAATACCAGCCAAATGAAACCTCTTTAACAGAGCAGTACTTCAAAAAAATGGGCTTAGAGGTTCGCTACTTTATGCCTGCTGGCAGCACCGCACCTTTGGCGTTTTACTTCTTTGGCGACTTGCTGAACGACTACAGCAATCTGGAGCTGGCCAGCACCATCAGCACCATGGAAACCTTTCAACGCATTTACCGGCCTGAAATTTACAACGCCCATACCGCCGCTGGAGAGCATTATCAGCCTAACTTAAAAAACCGCGATCACGCCCTGACTGACATAGTCTACGACAGAGAAGAACGCAGCCGCTTAGCGGTAGAACAAGGCAAGTTTGCGCAGGAACACTTTATTAAGCCGCACCAGGCGCTGTTAAGCCGAGTGCTTGAACAGAGCCAAGCGCAGCGTTAAAGAAAGCCCCGCTTTAAAAACAGCGCAGCGTTAAATACCATCTTTCATTGAACGAGCGAGCAATACATTCATGAACAAATTACTCCCAACATCAACGGCTGGCAGCTTACCTAAACCTTCATGGTTGGCCCAACCTGAAACCTTATGGTCGCCGTGGAAATTGCAGGACCAGGAATTAATAGACGGCAAACAGGACGCTTTGCGTTTGTCGTTGCACGAACAAGAGATGGCGGGCATAGATATCGTCAGTGACGGCGAGCAATCGCGCCAACACTTTGTCACCACCTTTATCGAGCATCTGGACGGCGTTGATTTTCAAAAACGCGAAACAGTCCGTATCCGCAACCGTTACGATGCCAGCGTGCCTACAGTAGTTGGCGCGGTCAGTCGGCAAAAACCGGTTTTTGTCGAAGATGCTAAATTTTTACGCCAGCAAACCAAAGCGCCTATCAAATGGGCACTGCCTGGCCCTATGACCATGATAGACACGCTTTACGACGCGCATTACAAAAGCCGCGAAAAGCTGGCCTTTGAGTTTGCCAAAATACTGAATCAGGAAGCCAAAGAACTGGTTGAGGCTGGTGTCGATATTATCCAGTTTGATGAGCCCGCCTTTAATGTGTTTTTTGACGAAGTGAACGACTGGGGTATCGCCGCTTTGGAACAAGCCGCTGACGGCCTGAAACAGCTGAAGTGCGAAACCGCAGTGCATATTTGTTATGGCTATGGCATTAAAGCCAATACCGACTGGAAACAAACGCTGGGCTCTGAGTGGCGCCAATACGAAGCCGTATTTCCTAAGCTGCAGCAATCCAGCATCGATATTATCTCGCTGGAATGCCACAACTCCCGGGTGCCAATGGAATTGCTGGAACTGATCCGCGGCAAAAAAGTGATGGTCGGTGCTATTGATGTCGCCAGCCACCACATCGAAACGCCGGACGAAGTGGCAGCCACACTGCGCAAAGCCCTGCAATTTGTCGACGCTCATCACCTCTACCCATGCACCAACTGCGGCATGGCCCCGTTACCGCGCCATATAGCACGAGGCAAACTCAATGCCTTAGCGGCAGGGGCACAAATAGTGCGCAGGGAATTGGCGGCGAGATAGTAAGCTATCAAATACTGGCTGTGTAGCTTCGGCTACAACACAACAGATGGCAGTTGACAACCAAACTTAATGAACCATAATTTGTGCATTAACATACTAATGCACAAATTATAATGCAAAAAGAGGCGATACTACTGAGTCAGGCTTTAGGGCAACTGGTGAAACAGATCAGGGCTGAGTCTATGGATCAATCCGAGCTTGCTGTGCGGGTTGGATTGAGCCGTAACACCATCTCCGCTATTGAAAATGGCAAAGCTGTAAACTCCGAAGCGCTGTTTGCCGTGCTGGCCCAACTGAATTTATTACAGCCGCTCACCGATGCAGTGGAACAACAATTGGCCCAATTCAATAACCTGCCACAGAAAAAGCAGCGTAAACAACGCAAAGCCAAACCGGAGCTGTCGAATGACTTCTGAACAGGCTTATGTATTTATTGACGGCCTTGAGCAGCAGCCGGTGATTTGTGGTGTAGTCACTTTAGATCCAACACGGCGTTATGGTGAGTTTCGCTATGGTAAAAGCTATTTAGCCCGGCCTGACGCCTTCCCTTTGGACCCGCTGAACTTACCTTTGTCTGAACAGCTTTACAGCACAGGCACTGGCAAAGGAGTGTTTGGCGTTTTATTGGATGCAGGTGCTGACGCATGGGGACAAAAAGTTATTTTGTCCTTGCATAAAACCAAACCAAAAAATGCATTACAGTTTTTATTGGCCGGCTCTGGTATGGGGGTTGGCGCTTTAGTTTTTAGTTTATCCCGCAGCTCGTCAAAACCTAAGCTCAACAAAAACACCCTGGGCGATTTACCTTTGCTGCTTAAAGGCAAAGACGCCATATTGAAAGACGAAGCCATACCAGAGGAAGCAAAAAAAGCTTTTGAGCATGGTTCCAGCATGGGTGGAGCCAGGCCTAAAACCTTAATCACATCCGGTGACACAACCTTTTTGGCCAAATTTAACAGGCCAGATGATTTGTTTAATCAGGTAAAAACAGAGCACGCCTGTATGCGTATGCTGGCAGAATTACCAGTGCGGGTTGCTACAACAAGAGTCGTCACAATTGCCACTGATGATGTATTACTGGTGGAACGTTTTGACTGTCATCAGCAGCGCCCTACTCATCACTTTATTAGCGCCAACTCACTGATCAATGTTGCCACTGTCAACAACGCCTCTTTGAGCAGCAACTACAGCTATGGTTTTCTTGCCGAATTTTTGCGCACACAAGGCGCAGAACCTGAAGATGCACACGAGCTCTACCACCGTATGGTGTTTAATGTGTTTATCGGTAACACAGACGATCACAGCCGCAATCATGCCTTGCTGTATTCCTTCACCGATAAAAACTGGCGTTTATCCCCCTCGTATGACGTGTTACCTGTCAATAACAGCCGCCAGCATGGTATAGGCATTGGCGATTTTGGCCGGGATGGAACAGTCGAAAACCTGTTGTCGCAGTCATTACGTTTTGGCTTAAAACAGTTTAAGGCCAAAAAAATCATCGAACAGGTAGCAGCCTTAAGCCGCGAATGGCCTTTTTACTTTAAACAACAAGGTGTAGGCGAAGGCGATTTGGAACGTTTAAAAGCTGTGATACCTGTTGTTGAGTTGTAAGGCCTCAAAGACCAGATTTAGTCAGATAACGATAGCCTGAGTTTGGGGAAAGGCTAACGCTGCAAAGTTGCCGCTCTCTAAGGAGTCGAAGGAAATGTCTTAATTCAAGAGACTGCTCAGATATATTTTGTACCACATTTGATAAATAACAGACAGTAGCTAATAATTTAACAAACCAGAATGAGTCAACTATCCCTTTATCAGATCAGTACTCAATAAGTCCAAATGCAAAACTAGTTAATGGAAGAACTAATTATGGCGTCAATTATTAAAGCTGTATGTTCAATGTTACTGTTTACTTTTAGCGTTATTACTGTAGCGTCTGATCAGTTTAGTAACGAAAAGGACGTGGTAAAAGTTAACACCCCCAACTCGTACAACTCATATGTCTTACAAGAAAAGGTTAATGAAGTTCGTTCGGACATAAAACTTATTAAAACAACAATTCGGGAACTAGAAGTATTCGATAAAGAAACAAAAGAATCGATCATAGAATTAGAGCAGTTACAATTTAACAAAGCTGAAACACAAGAAAAATTAAAAAGATTAAAACAGCTTGTTGATAATTTAAAGAAATCTATACCAGACCCCACATCTAACGAAGAAAAACCACTGAACCCGAATCAAATAAAAAATATTAATAAACTCCTTGAAGGTATACAGGAACTATTTGACCCTTTTTGGCAAATTGCCGAAACGAAGAGCTTTCTGAGATTGGGAATGCAGTTGTTTCTCAGAGCCTCTTCACCTAGCTACACAACAGCGACAACAACAGCAATAGAATCGGCCGCGGAAAAAATAGAACCAGTAGAAGAATATTTTTCTGGCAAAGCTAAGGAGATTATAGCGGCAGAAGAAGAGGTTCGCAGTAGCATATCTAGCGATAATGGTAATGCAATTGTAACATCGGCATTATTTGAATTATTAAACATTATTGACAAGCTAGCAGTAGAAGAACTTGAACAGGAATTTGCAAATTTAAAAACCACTTATAAATTAAAGCTTGGGGAAGTGCAAAAATCTATCAAGGACAATATCGAATACCAGAAGATAGAATTAACAAAAAAAGATGCTGAACTATCAGATGCGTTTACAAAAATAGAAAAAACACAAGAAAAACAGACTAGCGTTGATACAAAACTAATATACGCAGTTTATGGTATGATAGCCACACTACTTTTTATGTTTCTGTCCCTTAAAATATTTCAAACTCCAGTCGCGGTTGAAATATTAAAAAGACGCTCTCTTGTTGAAGTTGTTGGTATGGCATTTATGCTAATTACAATAATCATACTCGGCACTGGCGGAAAATTAAACCAGGAAGCTCTAGGGACTTTGCTTGGAACAATTGCAGGCTATGTTTTTGGTCGGTTAGGACACGACCGGGAATCAAGTGATGTTCAAGCAGAAAAGCTCCCAGACATTGAACCAAAAGCGCTGAAGAATACAGACTAGAGCCTAACGGGACTTAAGCCTGCGAGATAAATTGGCCTAAAGAACTTGGTTGCCCCATGAGGCTTGTTGAGCGTGATGTGTAATATCCTGATAGCAAAGCCAATGGAGAAATAGGATTCTCTTGCTTGAGCTATTAGGGGAAGTCCAGAGGTTAGCACTAGCAGTGGTATGCAGAATAACTATCCCGGATTGCCCGGGATAGTTAGATCAATAATCCAGATAATTTACAGTGAATTCAGGAAGGCTAAAAGGTCTCCCCTCTCTCCCACTGTAAGTGCTTCAAATTGAGCGCGGCTGGCAGTTGCTTCGCCTCCATGCCATAAAATCGCCTCAGTAATAGTTTGTGCCCGGCCATCGTGTAAATAACGAGCTCTTGAAACTTCACCGTGCTTGATGTTAGGCCCTGCCATTTCCTCTTTAGTTTCCTGGGTATAAGCAAGTAAGCCAAGTCCCCATAAAGGTTGTGTGCGCCACATGGACGGTTGCGCTTTACCTTCGGTAATGCCATCCGCTAAATCCGGTCCCATATCGTGCAATAAAAAGTCTGAGTAGGGTCGGATCTTCTGATTACGCAGCTCGGCAACAACGTGATTATTGCCAGTGGTCATCTCAGTAGTATGGCAGCCCGAACAATTAAGCTGCTTGAATAACTGTTCGCCTTTAGCAATAGCCTGAGGGTTGATGTCGTATTCAAATGGAACCCTTCTGTTCCCTTCCCATTCAGTGACTACACTGCGCTGGGCCGGAACACCAAGCAAACGCAGATAATTAGTGAGACTGTCGAGTCCTTTATTATCCACACCAGCAAGGTCTTTCGATGCTGATTTACAAGCTGCAGAGCTCGGATCTTGCTGACATGCATTGCTTGGGTAAAGTGTTGAAGTGACGCCAATATCCAACAACAAAGCTTGAGCAGTTTGATGACGGATACTGCCTTTACCTGCTTTCCAGCCAAAGCGACCTAAGTGTTTACGGCCTGTTTCAGGATCAATACTCCAATTGGGAATACCGCGAATACCATCGTTATTGCTATCGTCTGGATCGGCTTGAGCTAAAATGCTTGATTCGTCGATAGCTTCTATCAGTCCCATACCTATCACTTGCGGGGCTTGGCGCACCGATACTTGTTCCGGGGTTGGCCCGCTAAACGCATAAACAGGTTTTTGCAGTTTTACGGTCTTTCCACCTGACAAAGTGACATTTTTCACAGTTTCAAAGGAAGCCACTTTCACTGAAAAATCGTCGGCAGCAGGGTCAGAACTCTCTTGCTGTATATTTAATCCATAAGTTGGGTCAGGCATTAATGAATCGTGTCCGCTGGAAAGCGCCGTCATGATCGACATGGTTTTTATGCTTTGCCCTTCTTGTGCGGGCAAACTGCGACCATTCATGGCGTGACAGGCTAAACAACGGTTAGCATTAAAACGGCTTCCCATTTTACCTGCATATTCTGTGAATACCGGATTGATGTCAGGAGATTCAGAGTGAGTTCCATCTGCAAAAGAGGTATGAAATAAACGACGACCTTCAACAAAACGTTGCATGTTTTTGCCGCCAATATTTTCTACCGCTTGTTGGAAACTTCTAAACGGCTCCTCAGTGTAATTATAAGAGGTGCTGGCTAAACCACCTGACAAGGCCTCTTCTGGTAATGGGGCATTATTTAATCGTGGGCGAACGCCATACCAAGGAATGATGCCTTTACCCACCACATAAAGTTTTTCCTGTGAGTAATAACGTGTGCCGCCGCCATCAATAAGTGCCGTGCCATTAGGTCCTCTTTCTAAGAAAAAGGCTGGGGTAATTTCAATTAAATCGCCCAGGCTAAAAGTGCGGTTATTATTTTCTTTCGTGGGATCAGGATTGACCGCCGAAAAATCCACAGCTTCTGCTTTACAATTTTGCCAGGTAGGGTCACAACGATGATTAGCATAGGGGGCCAGGTAGACCATATCCGCGATACACTCAAAGGGACCTGACTCGGCAGAACAATAACGCGCAACTGTTTCTCGTGTTGAAGGGATTTTAGAATCAGGGATATTTATAAAGCCACCTAAAGCAGCCCAACCAAAGCCCTCCAACATAGGGTTCATGGAATGGAAGGCACTCATACCTACGTCCATCATTTTGCCATTGTTCACTTGTAAATAAACACTAACCCGCGAGCGGCCAGCTGGCACCTCATCGCGGATAACCAGCGACATAGTGCGGTTTTGGAAGTAAAAAGTAGGAAAGGTCAGGTAACGGCCCGGTCCTTCATCAACCTGATTCCAATTGCCTGCGGCATTGTCAGCTTCGCTCTTGAACCAGGGTTCTCCTGCTTCACGTGCATGGCGATCAACAGGTCTAAAACCTGCAACAGTGACAAGTGTTCCATCTGGTTCACTGTACTGAGTATGCTCCATCACTGGCGTGCCATCAGCAAATAACGGCGTGTAACCTTCAGCGCCCACAGGCTGAGCAATCAGATTATTTTTAGTTGGAATGGGAAATGGTGCTGGCGTAGTCAGGGCAGTTAAAGCCAAAAACTCTGGCTTATAATGCGTAGCAATCCCCTCTCCATCATAAACAGGCACTGTTGGCGTCGGAATTGGAGTTGGTGTTGGATTTGGCGTCGGATTTGGGTTTGGATTTGGAGTTGGGGTCGGATTTGGAGTTGGGATCGGGCTAGGCTCGAAAACTCCAGAAGTGGTCCCCCTCACTTCAATTTCAAAAATAGAATAACCGTACTGAGTTGCACGACTATGCCCTTCAATACGCAAATAGCGGCCATCAGCATTGAGTGAATATTTATCTAATCCACCGTTAGAATCAAGCACAGTCTGTACAGTAGACCAATTGGAGCCATCATCAGAGGTTTGTAGCGAATAGCTTTTACCGTAGGCATTTTCCCAATGAATCGCGATATCAGAAAAATGAGACCGACTACCAAAATCTAAATAAATCCATTGCTCGTCAGTGAACTTACTTGCCCAGCGGCTTTGCATATCACCATCGATGGCTTTAGCCGCATTTAAATGTCCCCCTTCCTCAGATAACGCAACTGCGCTGAAAGGGCGAATGACTGGATCCGGGCTATCACCACCGCCACCTTGATCAGTGCTCTGGGTTCCCCAGGCATGTATTTCAAACAGTGAATATCCATAGTTACTTGAACGTTTGATGCCCTGCATACGGATATAGCGTGCAGTGGCATCGATAGTAAAATCCTCGGTGCCGCCCTTACTTTCAGTTACAGACTTAATGGTGTTCCAGTTTTGGGCATCATTTGATACTTGTATTTCATATTCCCTGGCATGAGCATTTTCCCAATCAAGCACAATGCGTGAGAAATGCGTGTTAGGGCCAAAGTCTAAATATATCCATTGTTGATCGGTAAATTTACTGGCCCATCGACTGGACCTATCTTTATCAAAGATGTTGCTCGCACCTAAGTAGCCAGCTTCATCACTTGACGAAACAGCACTCATGGGCACGAGTTCTGTGTCGTCAGCAAAAACCGTGTTAGATAGACTGCATAGGGTTAGTACAACCGGTAAAACAAGCCTGCTAAATATAGCCATAAGGCGATGTCCTTTTATGGTTACTGAAAGGTTAAAAACATAGGTTGGTTGCGGGCCATGAGTAATCTACAACATTAAGGTTACATTTTACTGTCAAAAAGTGTAAGCGTAACGCCAACCACAAGTTCCCCTATTCGCTCATTTGTAGCTTGTCGGCACTGGTCTGATCTTTTGATGCAAGCATGGCTGTTACTTCTGGTACAAAAAACAATCAGTCAAGC
>NZ_JAIWOI010000139.1 GCF_020217005.1 Rheinheimera sp.
TTAGTAGGGTTTTTGGGAAAGTGGTAAAAAGCTTACTCATTGGGGATTTGATAACAAGGTGGGATCGTTAAGAAAAACGGATTAACAATGGAAACAAAGGAATAAGTTGCGCCACTTTTATCAAGGAATTATTTGATAAAAAACAACCATTTCACAATCTGGCTAACGCAGCTTTGTATACCTGATTGCGATCTCTTTTCCCTACGGCCACAACAGAGACCACAATCTCCAGATCCCGAACCTGATACACAAGGCGGAAACCTGCGCTCTGTAACTTGATTTTGTAACAGTCTTTCATGCCTCTAAGCTTAGCGGATTCAACATGGGGAGCCTCAAGGCGCTCTATCAACTTTTTCTTAAATTGTTCCCGGATCAAAGGTTCCAGCTTTTTCCATTCTTTCAAAGCTTCTTCTTTAAAAACCAGCTTATAGGTCATTAATATCGACCTCAACCTCCGGCTGATTTGCTCTTGCCGCAACCAAAGCCGCCAGCTCTAAATCCTCCAGGCGCTCCATTAACGCTTCATAAGCTGCGGCAGGCACGCAGTAAAAAGCAGGCTGATTATGACTAAGCACAGCGACAGGAAAACCCTCACCCTGCGCTACTACCGCCATAGGGTTCTTTTTCAGTTCTGTAATACTGCAGGTTCGTTCCGCCAGAATACTGTGTACAGTTGCCATCTGAGATTCACCTTTAATTCGACATCTAATATAGGTCTTATTTTAGGTTTTATTTTCGGTTTAAACCAGAACTTTGGCCTCTTTAGGTTTTTAACTGCTGTTTAGTTTTTTATCGTTATTGCTGTTCAATAGATAATGTAGCCGATAGCAACCAACTGCCCCCTACCAATCCCATGTTTGCTTTTGGAAACAAGCGTTGTTATGTTAGTTTTTTAACCATCGCCACACTTAGAAATAAATAATTAGCAGACAACAAAGGCGATGGGTATTCAAGCAGACCAGAGAGGGATTTTTATGGTTGTTGAGCAGCAGTTGGAACGTGCGCGTCTTGAATTACTCGATATGGGTCTTCGATCCAACCCCCAATTAAATTACCGCAGTGGCAGTAAATCCCTCGACATTATTGATGAACAATCTGCCAAGATTTTTCAGATGCTGGTTGAGCAGGAAAACACCCTTAGCTTTTTGCCACTGCCAGAAGCTTATCAGCAAAAAATTGCCGACAGCGAAGATGAAGGAAGCTTCTTTCAGTCGGACGACGACTCCGAATTACCGCCGCTTGATTTGTATCTGGAACAAAAGAAAGGCGCTGCCCGCTTTAGCGATAAATACCTGCAAACAGGGCTGATACCAGCGAAGCTGGATAAAGCGCTGCTGAAACTCGAAACCGAAGCTCATACCATGCTGCAGGAACAAGGTGTCGAGGTTCTGTATCTGGCTCTTGGTTTTTTACAGTGGAATGAGCCCACCAACTCATCGGTTTCAAGGTATGCGCCGTTAATTCTGATCCCTGTCGAACTGACCCGATCTTCTGCCCGAGACAGCTTCAAGTTACGTTACACAGGCGAAGAGCTGGGTTCAAACCTGACTCTGGCAGCGAAACTCAGAACAGAATTTAAGTTATTGCTGCCCACCTATTCTGATGAAATGACAGTCTCGGATTATTATCAGGCGGTAACAGATGCAATTGCGGCCCAACCTTCGTGGCGGGTGCATCAGGATAAAATTGGTTTAGGGCTGTTCTCTTTTGGCAAGTTTCAGATGTATATGGACCTTGACCCGTCCGGCTGGCCTGAAGGAAAAAAACCGTCTCAATTACCTTTGATTGGCCGTTTATTCCGGGATGGTTTTGACCACAATGCCGAGATTAACCCAGATGATCTGAATCATCCGGAAAAACTCCACTTAGTGAAAGACGCTGACTCCAGCCAGATTGAAGCTATCTTAGCCATGAAGTCTGGCGCTGACCTGATCATTCAAGGCCCGCCAGGTACAGGCAAATCCCAAACCATCACCAACATCATTGCTGAAGCCGTTGCTTTGGGTAAAAAAGTACTGTTTGTGGCGCAAAAAATGGCAGCACTTGAGGTGGTGAAAAAACGCCTTGATGAAACACATATGGGCTTTGCGGTACTGGAACTGCATAGCCACAAAAGCACCAAAAAAGCTGTGCTGGAATCTATCGCTGAGTCGCTCGAACAAGGGCGACCCCAAACCGGAAACCGCCAGCAAGAGTTGTCAGATTTAGCAGAATCAAAAGCTTCACTGGATGCTTATGTGCATGCCATTCGGGCTCCAGTTTTGCGCAGTGGCCTCAATTACATTGAAGCTTTAGGCTCTTTATTGCAGCTAAAAACAAAGGATCCCGAAAGCTCTTTGCCAGCATTACCCTTTAGCTGTTTTGAACAATGGACAGCCGAGCAATACAGCAATGCCAGAAAGCTGGTGGCAGAATTAGTGCAGCAACTGGAACGGGTTGGTGTGCCTGCCGCTCACCCTTTTGCTATGTCTGGCCGCACTGATTTTTCTCCTGCATTGCAGCAAGCATTAACTTCAGCTTTAGCAGAAACAAGCCAATTGCTTCGCCAACTTGATGTGCAAACTCAAACCGTCAGCGTATTTCTGAAGCTTGAAAAACCACAAAGCTTGCAACAAGTTAAACCACTGATCGCGACAACAAGCTGGCTATCCGAAGTGCCGGATCTTAAACAGGTTAAAGTAAATAACCCTTTATGGGCTGTTGAACAAAAGCGGATAGATAACGGCCTGGCTTGTTTAGCCAATTTCTTAACCTTAAAAGCCAGCTGCGAAGCGCACTTTATAGCTCAAGCGCTGGATGCCGATTTGCTGAGTATCCGCCAGGGCTTGATAGGTAAAACGGATAAATGGTGGCGCTTCCTGTCGTCCAGTTATCGACAAGCCAAAGCTAACTTGGCAGGGCTTTGGCGTGGCACTCTGCCCGCTTCGTCTGCTGACTGGCTCACTGCATTAGATACAGCCCTGGCTTACCAAAGTGCGAAAAAAGAGCTGGCCAGCTACAACAGCATCTTGTCTGAAGTCTATGGAGCACAGTGGCAAGGCGAATTTTCAGAGCATGCTTACTTGACCCAAATCCATAGCTGGATCAGCACCTTTTATACCAAGGTAAACCGTCTTGAATTGTCGCAGTCATTGGCTGAACTGATTGATACGGGCCTTGATAAAAAGCTGCTGCGCGATCAGGCGAACTCACTGACAACGCTTTGTAACGCTATCGCAGTGCAGGCACAAACGCTGCAAGAGCTGATACAAATCCACAACAGCAATCCAAACCACGATTTAGCACCCATGCAATTTACCCAGCTCAATGCTGTGTTAGAAGGCTGGAAAAACTCTGCCCTACTCTACGATTTCGCGCGCTACAACCAGATTATTCAGGCCTTTGAGCCTTATAACATCAAAGCTTTCACTGAACTGGCGAACTCATGGCATATAGCGCCAGACCTCTTAATGACAGTATTCGAACTAAGTTATTACCGAGGTTTGGTTGATCATGCCTACGATAGTTCGGAAGCCATACGGCGCTTTGACCGCAATAAACATGAGCAAAGCCTGCGCGACTTTAAACGTATTGATGGCAACAGTTTGTTTTTCGCCCAGGAGCTGTTGGTAAACACCTTGTACGAGCGCTTACCCAAGAAAACAGCCAAAGGTGAAATGGAATTAGTGCTGCGCGAAATGGGCAAGAAAAAGCGCCATATTCCTATCCGAAAACTGCTGGCTGAAGCCGGTAACGTAATTCAGCAAGTAAAACCTATTTTTATGATGAGCCCTATGTCCATCGCCACTTATCTGAAACAAGGTGCTTTGGATTTTGACCTGGTGATCTTTGACGAAGCCAGCCAAATTCCTGCCCCTGATGCCCTCGGCGCTATGCTGCGTGGGCGGCAGGTGATTGTGGTGGGTGACAGTAAGCAAATGCCACCAAGCAACTTGTTTGGTAAAGCCGTTGAACTGGAAGAAGAAGAGCTGGAAAGCAGCGCCACCGCAGAAATGGAAAGTATTCTGGCATTAATGGAAGCCCGTGGTGCGGCCAGCAAAATGCTGCGCTGGCACTACCGCTCCCGCCATGATTCGCTGATTGCAGTATCCAACGACCAGTTTTATAAAAACAAGTTAGTGGCCTTTCCAAGCCCGGGTTTTCACCCCGATGCAACTGGACTGAAGTTTCATCATTTACCGGAAACCCATTACGACAAAGGCGGTTCGCGCACCAATCCAGGTGAAGTAAAAGCTGTAGTAGCGGCCGTATTAAACCATGCGTTAAGCAAACCTCACCTGTCCTTAGGTGTGGTGGCTTTTAGCCTTTCACAGTGTGATGCCATATTGCTTGAGCTGGAAAAAGAGCGCCGCTTACACCCTGAAACCGACGAATTCTTTGCACGCCATGCTGGTGGCGATGAGTTTTTTGTAAAGAATCTGGAGAACGTACAGGGCGATGAGCGCGACGTTATCTATATCAGTATTTGTTATGGCAAAACCAGCACAGGCCAACTCAGCCAAAATTTTGGTTTGTTGAATAAGCCAGGTGGGGAAAGGCGCTTAAACGTGTTGATCTCACGCGCACGGCTGGCGATGGAAGTCTTTGCCAACTTCAAAGGTGACGAACTGAAAGTGGAAGCAGACAGTCCTTTTGGTGTGCGCTCGCTGCAAATCTTTCTGCAATTTGCCGAATCAGGCCTGCTGAACAAAGCCCATGAAAAAGAGCAGGAACAAAACTTTGCTTTTGGTGCCCTGCTACATCAGGCGATCCAGCGATTAGGTTATCAGGTAGCCACCCGGGTCGGCAGTCAGGGTTACTACATCG
Organism: Rheinheimera sp.; assembly: GCF_020217005.1. Classification (GTDB taxonomy): domain Bacteria; phylum Pseudomonadota; class Gammaproteobacteria; order Enterobacterales; family Alteromonadaceae; genus Pararheinheimera. The sequence continues at coordinate 4,807 of NZ_JAIWOI010000139.1, forward strand.
ACTTAGCCATTAAACATCCTGAAGACCCCAGTAAATTTGTATTGGCACTGGAATACGACGGCGCAGGTTATTACCAGGCAGCTTCAGCCCGCGACCGTGAACGGCTGCGGCAAAGTGTGCTGGAAGGCCTTGGCTGGAGCTTTGGTCGTATTTGGTCCACTGACTGGTTTCGGGATCCAGAGGCTGAATTACATCGCTTAAAAGTACTGATAGATAAAGCCATAACACAGCATAACGAGCTGATGGTAGCTATGGCGGCACAAGCCACTAGCACCAGACAAGTGAAACACCAGGTTGCTGCGCCAGAGCTTGTTGCAGCGCCTATTCTGCGGGTAGAGGAAGAACAACCAGAGTTTGAAGCCTGCACTACGCCCTATAAAAAGGCTGATGTGTCTAAGCTAAATATTCCTCATGTCGATGATTTCAGTGCCATTCCTCTGAGTACGTTGGTGCATGCAGTAGAACGTATTGTTGAAACCGAATACCCAATATTCGCCAGCTTAGTGGCCACTCGATTAGCTAATGCTGCTGGCTTAACACGAGTTGGTGCCAAAATTAAACGCACAGTTGACCAAGCCATCGAAAGTGCCGTTGCCAAAGGATTGATCCAGCTCGATAAAGACGAAGTGTTATGGCCGCAGGGCCGCAGCACAGTCAAATTAAGAAACTGGAACAGCGCCGACACTGCCACCCGCAAGCTTGAAAACGTCTGTGATGCCGAACTGACCAATGCCTTATTACTGACAGTACAAGACGCCCACGCTATCAGCGTAACGGATGCAGCCTCTGCGGCTTTGGGCTTATTAGGTTTTCAGCGCGCAACGGCTCAGGCGGCAGACCGGATGGCGAAGTTGGCGCAGGTTCAGTGTGATAAGGGTGTGTTGGTTTGTGAGAATGAGCGGTTGAAGATTGCAGGCAGTAAATAAAACAAGTTAAAACTTGAGGCAAGCCTTTTTATGTGCTCGAAGGACCACTAAGACTATAGGTAAATTAGAGGGATTTAGTAATGATAAATAAAATAACAATTCAAGGAGTGGCTAGCTATTCAAATAACACGGCCCAAGAAATATCAAGTTTAAGAAGAATTAACTGCTTCTATGGTTTGAATGGATCAGGCAAATCAACAATAGCCAAATACTTACAATATCCCAGTGAAATAGACTATTTATCATGTTCCATGACGCCAAAGTTGAGCGAAGGCATTTACGTATATAATCAAAAATTTGTTAAAGACAACTTTTGGGACAGTAAAGATCAACCAGGAGTTTTTACTGTCAATAAAGGTAATGTCGAGGCGGAACAAGCCATTGAATTAGCTGAACAAGAAATAAACAAGCTAGCTGCCGAACGTGATCAAATTTCAAGCAAAGCCGAAATTATTAAGAAACAAAAAGAAGCAGAGCAAACTAAACTTGAAAACAAAATTTGGTTAGAAAAAGATAAATTCGTCAAAACACCACTAGAGTTTTGTTTAGAAAACAAACAGCGTAAAAACTTATTTCTTGATGCTGTAAAACAGGCTAGTGTTGCTGATACAGAAGTGACGATGGAAAGTCTTTTTGACCAAGCTTTAGAACTTGAAAAACCAGACTTATCGCCCAAAAAGTTGTTATCTTTAATTAGTTTTGATGGCAAGTTAGTCGAAACAAGTAGAATAAATCATGAAGTCATAGTTGGTTCTTCAGAATCGTACCTTGCAGAATTAATTGAAAAGATAGGCCACTCAGACTGGGTTCGGGATGGACTTTCTCACTACGAAAACTCAGAAGGTGTATGTCCATTTTGTCAAGAAATACCGGAAAAGGATTTTGAATCAAATCTTAAGGCTCTTTTTGATGAGACTTATCAGATAAAGTGCAAAGAAGTTGAAGCAAACCGTGATGCCTATGAACTTGCTATAAATGACATTGAAGCAACCTTGTCTTCAGAAAATTTCTATGACAGCTATGTAACTGAGAGTGCGGAATTTGCTGTCGCAAAAGCTGAACTGCTCACTTGTTGTCGTGCAAACTTAACGCTATTAAAAGATAAAGTATCAAAACCGAGTAACATAGTTGGGTTGAATGACACTACTAACTATTTAGAGAAATTAAATCGCTGCATTGAAGAAATTAACAGAAAAATCAATGACTTTAATAGCCGTATTACTAGTAAGCCACAAATTCAAAAAAAGATTAAAAGTCAATTTTGGCAGGTACACAAGCGAACCTATAAAGCTGCAATTGAGTTGACAGAAGAAAATTTAAACAGCCTTGATCAGCAACTTGACACTCTGAGAGAGCAATATAGGCAAAACAAAGAAGCAATAACTAAACAGCAGGTAGTAATTGTTGAACAAAGAAAACAAACAACGAATGTTGATACATCAATTCAAAATATAAGGACTACTTTATCAAGCGTTGGTGTAGAAGATTTTCATATAGATAAAGTTGAGGGTACTGAAGCTAGATACAAGATTGTTAGAAAAAGTGGTGCCACGGAAAACGTTTACGAGACCTTGAGTGAGGGCGAGAAAACGTTAATTACCTTCCTTTATTTTTTAGAACAGTGTAAAGGACTACTTAAACCTGATTCGGCACTGGGCATAGCTGATAAAATCATTGTTATCGATGATCCTGTTTCAAGCTTATCTCACAACTTTATATATGAGATAGCAACGCTAATTCAGAAAGAAATAATTAAGAAACCTTTTAAGCAAGTTTTTTTATTGACCCACAATTTATTCTTCTTTCATGAGATAATGAATTTGTCAGGCTTAAAACAAGAAGACTTTGAACAACACTATGCTTTGTTTAGAGTTAGAAAAGATGAATACAGCAAAATATCTTCAATTCAACGGAATGACATCAGAAACGAATATGACGGTTACTGGCAAGTAATTAGAGACGCGAAGGCTGACAGAATCTGCAGTCCAATATTGCCAAATGCCATGAGAAATATTTTAGAACATTTCTTTTCGTTCGTTCAAAAGAAAGACAAGCTATCAGACATACTAACTAACTTAGGTGATGAACATAATAACTTCAGACCATTATTGAGGTATATCAGCAGAGGCTCTCACTCTGACATGGTCAACCTAACCGATTTTGGAGATCTCGATGCTGTAAGATTCATAAACATATTCAAAGAAGTATTCGTGAGAGCTGAATACGAAGATCACTATAACAAGATGATTAAATGATCAAAAAAAATCACCATTTAACTTCAGTCAACTGTAAAACAAAAACACATTACTATACTCTTACACTTAAATACAAATCACTTATAACATAAATGAGACCAGAAATAAAAAATTAAAAAAATTTACCCCTATAGAAAAGAAGAAACTCCCAACAACACTTTAACACATGGATATAGAATAATTAAAACTGCGCAATCAAAGGGATTTATTCATTGGATAGCTGCAAAGAATCAATAGCCACCCGGCACGCAATGAGAACATAAATATGATAAAAGAATTTTATATAAAACAATTATACCAAGAAAGAGACGTTAGAATTAAGTTCTCTAGCAAGATAAAAATAATTGTAGCTGACAACGGCTACGGAAAAACAACAATATTAAATTCAATATATGCAATAATATCGGGAGACATAGCAAAACTAAGGAAAATTGACTTCTCTGAACTTGGAATAATATTTGACGACAATATTGAAGTGTCATTTAAAAAGGAAGATTTTGAACCTGATCTAATTTCTACAAAAGGCCATTCATTCGTCGAGCATTTAGAAAATAAACTAGGTAGAGATTTCATATTTCAACTTCTTGATGATGTAAAGCGGTACCCTTCTGCATTAATGGAGCGTTCATCACTTTTTCGCCATGCATGCACAGAACTTGATTTACCGTCGAGTGTATTACGAGACTATCTTAGAGAACTAAGAGGAAGTAGATTAGATAGAAAGGTAAATGCAAATACTCAAGATAAAATAGAGATGATCAAAAAGAAGCTTGGGCTGAAAGCACTTTATTTACCAACGTATCGTCGAGTTGAAGAAGATATTCGGGCGTTTAGTAAGTTTAGTGAAGACAGAGGAATGCGACTGACATCAATAAATTTTGGAATGGGCGATGTTCAACAGAGTATTAAACAAATAACATCAGAAATATTGAGCTCATCTGTAAAGTGGTTCTCCAAGATAAATGGCCAAATGCTTTCACAATTAGTAAATGGGTTCTCTGTAACCGAAGAGATGAAAAAATCTATATTGAGTAAAAAGGCTGTTGAAATTGTTTTAGAAAGAATTGGTAAAGACATTTCAGAATCGCATAAACAGCAAATACTATCTTTGGTGAGTAGTGGAGAAATATTAAAAGATCATGATCCTCTCATTTATTTTGTAAGCAATCTTTTAAATGTTTACCAACAGCAGCAAGAAAATGATGAAGCTCTTCAAAATTTTGCTCGATTCAGCAACAAATACCTTACAGATAAAGAAATAGTTTACAACGAAAGCAGCGTAACCATTGAGATAATAAGAAAGAAGAATGGGAAAACTGTGGATATAGAAAGCCTATCATCTGGAGAGAAACAAATAATATCTTTGTTTGCACTTTTATACTTACAGAAAAAAGAAGACCTAGCTATATTTTTTGACGAACCAGAACTCTCTTTATCTATAGAATGGCAGAAAACGCTACTGCCTGACATTATAAACTCTGGGAAATGTAAATTTTTATTTGCGACCACACACTCTCCTTTTATATTTGATAATGAATTATCTGCTCATACAGTAGATCTAGCTCATTGCGTTAAGGAGCTATAATCTTATGTCAAGAGTGGAAATGCTGGAAGCAGCTAGAAACAGGCTATCTGTCAAATTCATAGAATTTACAAAAGTAGTGTCGAATGGCAAATATGCTATTTTTTTCGAGGGTGAAGATGAAAAATATTACTCACCGAGAATCAACATAATACGCTCAGACATAAAATGGATAGGCATTAATTGTTCAGGGAAAAAAAATGTTATAGAACTACGAAGAATGATTAGAACTCATTTCGACTATGGAAACTCTTTATGTATGTTCTTTATCGATTCTGACTTTGATGATAACGCCAGTTACAAAAATCTTGGCGATATTTATTTGACACCTTGTTATTCGATAGAAAACTTATACACAAGCAGCAGCGCATTTTCTAGAATAATAAATGCTGAGTTTGGTGTACACGAATTTCATGAAAATGATCAATGCT
>NZ_JAIWOI010000140.1 GCF_020217005.1 Rheinheimera sp.
TTAAAAAGGCAGTTGAGCATTTTGAAAACACCAAGAGTCTCTATTTTAGAGCCATAGAAGATTTCAATTTTTTAATTTTCGAATTAAAACGTGTTGATGAACCAAACTTAGTTGTCAACATTAATAATGTCAATTTTGAAAAACTGGTTGACATTAATCTAGGACAAGTAACTAAGTTGTATACAACAGATAATCCAAAAAATATTTTTCCCGAATTACCAGATGACTTAAAATTTAATTTTGAAGCTGCAAAAGAGTTTTTTAAGACATTTCATTCTGAGCAATGGTTTAGAGGTAAACAGAATTTGGAGTTTTTAAGAGTCTTTCTAGAAATTATTAAGAAAGACAGGTGCAGTAAACAGAAAAGGCAAATATTTAAGAATAAAGCGCCTGTTAAATTACACTTAACAAAAAGTAACTGCATCTCGGAACTTAGCCAATATGCCGATACTCCTGATTGTTTACTGGCATTTTTAGCCAATCAGGTAACCAACGCTGCATAAAACTGTAATAAGCGGACCCGGTAAGGTTCGCTTTTTCTACTAAGTCGTTTGAGTGACCGTCTGTTTCACCAGACTCATAGTACTGATTGGACTATCAGCTAAACTCAACTACCGTTGGCAAACTGGAGTCAGAACCAACCGCTAGGGTTAAAGCGCTCAGTCATTCAGCTAAACATAGAAAATACGGGCGGGGACAAGCCCACGCCCCTACAGTTGAATATCTACAGGTAATAAAAAACCCGCCAGATGGCGGGTTTCTTTATTACCGATAATCTTCCGGGCTTGGGCAAGCACACATCAGGTTGCGGTCGCCGTATACGTCGTCGATACGGGTGACTGTTGGCCAGAATTTGTTTTCTGCCACGTACTGTGCAGGGAATGCAGCGTACTGACGCTCGTATGGGCGGTCCCAGCTTGGGTCGAAAATATCTTCCATGGTGTGAGGTGCGAAGTGCAGTGGGTTGTTGTCTGCAGTCCACTCCCCTGCTTCTACCCTGGCAATTTCATTGCGGATAGAAGTCATGGCGGTGATAAATTTGTCCAGTTCCACTTTGCTTTCAGACTCAGTAGGCTCGATCATCAGCGTGCCGGCTACCGGGAAAGACATAGTTGGGGCGTGGAAACCGTAGTCCATTAAACGTTTGGCGATGTCCATTTCGGTGACGCCGGTTTTTTCTTTTAATGGACGCATGTCGATAATACATTCGTGCGCTACGCGGCCGTTGCTGCCTACGTACAGTACCGGGAAGTGTTCGCCCAGTTTTTTCGCCATGTAGTTGGCGTTTAAAATCGCCATTTCAGTGGCCTGACGTAAACCGTCGCCACCCATCATTTTGATGTACATCCAGCTGATAGGCAGAATGCCTGCGCTACCAAATGGAGCTGCAGATACTGCGCCGTTGTTTGCGCCTGTGCCTTCAATTTTCACTACAGCGTGGTTTGGCATAAACGGAGCTAATTGCTTTTTCACACCTATAGGACCCATGCCCGGGCCGCCACCGCCGTGAGGAATACAGAAGGTTTTGTGCAGGTTTAAATGCGATACGTCAGCACCGATAAAGCCAGGAGAGGTAATACCTACCTGAGCGTTCATATTGGCGCCGTCCATATACACCTGGCCACCGTGCGCGTGCACTATGTCACACAGCTCGCGGATAGACTCTTCGAATACACCGTGGGTAGATGGGTAAGTCACCATAATGGCGGCTAACTTGTCTGATACGGCTTCGGCTTTGGCTTTTAAATCGGCCATGTCGATGTTACCGCTCTTGTCGCAGTCAACCAGTACCACTTCAAAGCACGCCATAGCTGCTGTTGCAGGGTTAGTACCGTGCGCAGACACAGGAATTAAACACACATTACGGTGTGAATCGCCGCGGCTTTCGTGGTATTTACGAATAGCGATCATACCGGCGTATTCGCCTTGTGCGCCTGAGTTTGGTTGCATAGACACAGCGTCGTAGCCTGTGATGTCCACTAACCAGTTGGCCAGCTCGCCAATCATGTCGTAGTAACCTTCAGCCTGGTCGCGTGGCACGAACGGGTGCAGCGAACCAAATTCTGGCCAGGTGACCGGGATCATTTCGGCTGTAGCGTTTAACTTCATGGTGCACGAACCTAAAGAAATCATTGAGTGGTTCAGTGCTAAGTCTTTGTTTTCCAGCTTTTTGATATAACGCAGCATTTCTGTCTCAGAGTGGTATTGGTTAAATACCGGGTGCGTTAAGTACTTGGAAGTACGAACTAAATCAGCAGGAATAGAGTTCGAGCCGTTCGCTACGATCTCAGCATCTAACTTAGTCACGTCTAAGCCATGGCCAGCGCCTAATACGATATCAAACAGCTGAGCGATGTCAGCAGCTGACGTCATTTCGTGGAAGCTTACGCTTAAGCTGTCTGCGATATCAGTACGTAAGTTCACTTCAGCAGCGATAGCACGGGCAACAACAGCGGCACGGTCAGCTACTTTAAAAGTCACAGTGTCGAACCAGGTGTTGTGTACTAAAGACACGCCTTTGGCTTGCAGGCCAGCTGCAAATACGTCAGCAGAACGGTGAATTCGTTCAGCAATGTTTTTCAGACCTTCTGGGCCGTGGTACACAGCGAAGAAAGACGCCATGTTCGCCAGTAATACCTGTGCAGTACAGATGTTGGAGTTGGCTTTTTCACGACGGATATGCTGTTCACGGGTTTGCATCGCCATACGCAGTGCCTGATTACCACGGCGGTCTTTCGACACACCTATGATACGGCCTGGCATAGAACGTTTGTAATCGTCACGGGTTGCGAAGAAGGCTGAGTGTGGGCCACCGAAGGCCATAGGTACACCAAAACGCTGTGCAGAACCTAATACTACGTCTGCACCTAATTCGCCTGGCGATTTTAATAACAGTAAGCTCATCATGTCGGCTGCTACTGCAACTACGGCTTTTTTCGCCTGCAGCGCTGCAATCAGGCCGCTGTCGTCACGCACTTCACCAGTCGTCGATGGGTACTGTAATAAAGCACCAAAGACGTCGTGGTTCACTGCGTCAGTGGCTTTGCCAATGATTACGTCAAAACCAAACATCTCCGCACGGGTACGTACTACGTCAATAGTTTGTGGGTGCACGTCGTCAGCGATAAAGTACGTATTGGCTTTGCTTTTCGCGACACGTTTGGCCAGCGCCATAGCTTCAGCAGCGGCTGTTGCTTCGTCCAGTAATGAAGCCGATGCCAGCTCCATACCTGTTAAATCTAAAGAAATTTGTTGGAAGTTCAGCAGAGCTTCTAAACGGCCCTGAGCAATTTCCGGCTGGTATGGAGTGTAGGCTGTGTACCAGCCCGGGTTTTCTAACACGTTACGTAAAATAACGTTAGGTGTCAGAGTTGGGTGGTAGCCCATACCAATGTAGCTTTTGAATAGTTTGTTTTTGTTCGCAGCAGCTTTTAAGTACGCCAGAGCATCCGCTTCAGTTGTGGCTTCACCAGTTGCCAATGGCTTTGGCAGGCGAATGGAAGCAGGCACAGTTTGTGCGATCAGCTCTTCCATGCTGCTTACGCCTAATTCAGCCAGCATAGCTGCTGTTTCGTTAGCGTCCGGGCCTATGTGGCGTTGAATAAATTCCTGATGGTTCGCAAGTTGCGACAGGGTTTTCACAGCTGAAGTGGTCATGCCTTGAAGTTCCTAAATGGTCTTAACAATATGCTGGATGTTTACGCACAGTTCTGGGTTTTGGCCCAGCTGGTAGTAAAATCCCTGTTGGGGTCAGCACGGGCGGGGGTAAACCCCGCCCCTACAAAACCCGTTTATTTATTCATTACCCCAACCTATGACGGTTGGCACGCCTCTGTCTTTATATCGACATCTGCGGTTTTGTCTGGGTTCGTTGCGGGCGGAGATAAACCCCGCCCCTACAATTCCCGTTTTATGTCACGGCTCTATCAGATATCCGTAGGGGCGAGGCTTGTCCTCGCCCGTCTGTCCGGTTTAATCCGACGCTCGGGCGGGGGTAAACCCCGCCCCTACAATAACGCCCGTCTATCCGGTTTAACCGCATCGACGTTTTTCTACGTCTATCTGATAATTTAAAGCCCTGTGCGAACACAGGGCTTTAAAGTTAAATCAACGTCGACTTATTCTTCGTCAACAACGCTCTGGTAACCAGCGGCGTCTAACAGGCCAGCCAGTTCAGAAGCGTCAGAGGCTTTGATTTTGAACATCCAGCCTTCAGCGTATGGAGAGCTGTTCACCAGTTCTGGTGAGTCGTTTAACGCGTCGTTTACCGCTACAACTTCACCTGAAATTGGTGCATAGATGTCTGATGCAGCTTTTACAGACTCAGCTACAGCTACGTCGTCGCCCTGAGCTACAACATCACCTACGTCTGGTAATTCAACAAATACCATGTCACCTAACAGGTCCTGAGCGTGCTCAGTAATACCTACGGTGTAAACGCCATTGCCTTCGTCACGAACCCATTCGTGTGACGTTGCATATTTTAAATCGTTAGGGATGTTGCTCATTGTTATATTCCTTGGTGCTGAATTTGTTGTTAATCGCAGTCAGTCTACAAACTGACTCTGGCAAACAACATAGCGAAGCTATGCTCCTGCCGCAAGCTAATGGCCGCCTGCCTTGTTTGTTTATTTTTCAATCAACAGAAAACAAACAAAGCAAGCCACTGTATTTATACCCAAGTAACTTGAAGTTGCAGGGCTGCGACATGACGCAGTCCACAAAGCCGCAGCTTCAAGTACGACAGGTATATCAGATTACTTTTTTACCCATACGCACAAAGTTAGGTTTTACGACTTTCACCTGAACCAGTTTGCCACGGATATCTACTTCGGCTGTGTCGCCAGTCGAAGCTGGTACACGGGCCATAGCGATACTGAAACCTAAAGTAGGAGAGAAAGTACCAGAAGTAATTTCGCCTTCGCCGCCTTCGGTCACCACTTTTTGGCCGTGACGTAATACGCCTTTTTGTTCCATCACTAAACCAACCAGCTTCATGGTGCCAGCCGCTTTTTGTTGTTCTAAAGCAGCACGGCCGATAAAGTTACGGTCGCTTGGTTCCCAGGCGATAGTCCAGCCCATGTTGGCAGCCAGTGGAGAGACGGTTTCGTCCATATCCTGACCGTACAGGTTCATACCTGCTTCTAAACGTAAAGTGTCACGAGCGCCTAAACCTGCTGGTTTTACACCAGCGTCCAGCAGTTTTTGCCAGAAGTCAGCGGCTTCTTCGTTTGGTAAAGAGATTTCGTAACCGTCTTCGCCTGTGTAGCCAGTCGTTGCAATAAACAGAGAACCCGCCTGAACACCAAAAAATGGCTTCATACCAGCAACAGCAGCTTTTTGCTCTTCTGTTAATAAGGTGGCTACTTTGGCTTTAGCTTGTGGGCCTTGCACTGCGATCATGGCGAACTCTGGGCGTTCAGTCACAGTAACGTTAAAGGCGGCCGCTTGTTGGTTGATCCAGGCCAAATCTTTTTCGCGGGTGGCAGAGTTCACTACTAAGCGGAAGAAGTCTTCAGTCAGGAAATAAACTATTAAGTCGTCAATCACGCCACCGGCTTCGTTTAACATGCCGCTGTATAAGGCTTTGCCTGATACGGTCAGTTTGTTAACGTCGTTGGCGAGTAAATAACGCAGGAAGTTGCGGGTGTTTGGCCCTTTCAGGTCAACGATAGTCATGTGAGAGACGTCGAACATACCAGCGTCCTGGCGGACATTGTGGTGTTCTTCAATTTGTGAACCGTAGTTCAGCGGCATATCCCAGCCGTGAAAGTCCACCATTTTTGCGCCACATTCTACATGCTTTGCGAATAACACTGTTTTTTGAGCCATCTAGCTTCTTCCCAGTTTTTTTGCTGCCGAAGCAGTCAACTAATTCTGGCCTGCGCTGCTGGAGCTTTTCAGGCCGCGTGAACAACAGGAACTTGTCATCAAATATTCACAGAAATCTGCTTATAACCGAATGACATTTTTAAGATGAACTGGATTATAACCGATGGGGCCAGAGGCCAACAGCCCCTTTTGGATTAGATTTAATAATGCGAATAGCAGGACTATAGCTCATAACCCTGCCATTTTAGGCCTTTTATCAGCCCGTCACTTGGCTGTAGGGCGCGCTATATAAGGCAAGTCGCCAGAATCGCCTAAAGCCGCAGCCATTATTTTTTGTTTTACGAAAGGCAGTTTGTCGGTCAGCGACATTCCTAAACCACGCACTAATTTCAGCACTGGGTTTTGCCGGCCAAAGCCTTGTTTAAAGGCTTCCATAGCGGCGATCAGAGTTTGCGCTTCTGCTTTGCGCCAGCGTTCATAATTTCTCAGCATTCGTTGTTCATTAATCGGCTTTTGCGCCTTAATTTGCTGATCTATTAGTTCTGCTAATGCGGCAACGTCCATTAAACCCAGGTTCATGCCCTGCCCCGCCAACGGGTGAATGGTATGGGCAGCATCCGCCACCAGCACGGTTTTATTCAGCACCCATTCGCTGGCATAACGCATTTTTAGCGGGTAGCTGTTGAGTGGCGATTCAAGCTGCAACAGGCCTAATACCGAATTGCTGGCTGCCGTTAAGGCTTTATTAAACTGATCGCTTGGCATGGCTTGCAGTTCAGCGGCTTGCTCAGGGCTGGTACTCCAGACAATAGAGACTAAATGCGGGTCGGCCAAAGGCAATAACGCCAGCGGACCAGTAGGTAAAAACACCTGACGGGCGCAGCTTTGATGCGGTTCAGCAGTGCGGATTTGTGCCACTAAGGCCTGATGCTGGTAATCCCAAAACGCAATAGGCATGTGCAGTTGCTGACGGACAAAAGAGTTAGCACCATCAGCAGCCACCAACAGTTTGCACAAGATCGGGCTTTGATCAGCAATAGTCAGCAGGTTTTGTTGTTCGCTATTGCTGATGCTTTGAATACGGCTTTGAAACAGGCAACTGACATTAGTTTTGCTTTGCAGTTTGCTGTAAAGCACGGCACGCAGCTGTTCGTTATCCACTATAAAACCCAGCTCGTCACAACCTTGTTCCAGCGCAGAAAACTCAATACGGCCAAAACTGTCGGCTTCCCAGACTTTCATATCGGTATAAGGTGCAGCGCAAGTTAAGTCCTGCCAAACCCCCAACTGACTCAATAAGCGTTTGGACGCCCGATTCAGCGCGCTAACCCGTTTTAAGCTGGGTGCCAAAAGCTCTGGCGCCGGTTCTTTATCCAGCACGGCAATTTTAAGCGGCGAGTCGGCCAGTAAAAGGGCAAGCGTTAAACCTGCACTGCCTGCGCCAACTATACAAATATCATTTTCGATCATAAGTGATCTCTTTTTTTAGGCCGAGGTTTAACTCAGCAGCGCCTTTAGCTGGCGAATAGAATTCAGACCCATGGCCTGGTTAGCCACGGCTTGTTTTAAATCAGGACAAAGGTTTAACGCGAATAAGCCTGTATTACGGCCAAGCGCCATCAGGCGCGATGAATTGGAAAATAGCCGTACCAGGGAGTCGGTATATAAAATCACTTGCTGCATATCAGGCAAACGCGCCTGCTGATAGGCTTTGATCAGTGGATAGCAGCCAGCATCAGCCTGATGTTTTTGCAGCAACAGACTTAAACTAAAAATATCGCGGATAGCCAGGTTAAATCCCTGCCCCGCTATAGGGTGCAGATTATGCAAACTATTGCCAAGCAGCACAGTGCGATGGCGCGAAGCTTCAGTGGCCCGCTTTAAACTTAACGGATACACCACACGCTGACCTACAGTTTTAAATACACCAGCCCTATGGCCTGCTGCTTGTTGCAGCGCCGCTAAAAACTCAGGCTCTGGTTGGATTAAATGATGCGCAGCTTGCTCTGGCGTTAAAGTCCAGACCAGCGAATAACGCTGACGGGTTAAAGGCAGCAACGCCAAAGGCCCGGTTGGGGTAAAACGCTCAAAGGCTTTATGCTGATGCGATTGTGCTAAGCCAATGTTGGCGATTAGCGCATGCTGCTGATAGTCGTCCGATTTCAGCTCAAAACCCGCTAAGGCACGGCTGGGCGATAAGCCCCCTTCCGCTATCACCAATAACTTGCTTTGCAGTTGTGCCCCACTTTGCAGGCTAATGTGCTGCAGCTCTGCTGTTGGGTTTAATGCATTAATCGCATCGCTGTAAAACCAGCTTAAACGGCCTTGTGCCGTGAAAGCTTTAAGTTTTTGCCACAGTACTTCGCCTATGGCTTCGACTTCAATCACCTGGCCTAAAGCGGATAACTGATGATCAGCGGCATTTAAATAAGTTTTACCAAAATGACCACGGTCGGAAATATGGATATGTTCGATGGCGCAGCCGCTTTGCTGTAAATCCTGCCACAGGCCCCATTGCTTGAGCAGTTCCACACTGCCGTGGGCCAAGGCTATGCTGCGGCTGTCAAAGCTGGCTTTGGACGGCTCTTTATCTGAGCTTTGTTCAACAATAGCCAGCTTTAATGCAGGGTTTTGACAGAGCAGCACATAAGCCAGTAGTGATCCGGCCATACCACCGCCTGCGATCAGCAGATCCAGAGGTTGTTCTGTACTGTAAGTCTCTGACATCAATTAATCCTGTGTTTAGCTGTGGCTTTGCGCCATTAAGGCTTCAATTTCGGCGATTTCTTTTGGCACTAAGTCGGTCAGGTTGTCGTGACCTTCGGCTGTGACCAGCAAGTCATCTTCAATCCGTACCGCCAGCCCCCACCACTTCGGATCGCAGGGCGAGCCTGTTGGGATATATAAACCCGGCTCAATAGTTAAAATCATGCCTGGTGCAAAAGGCCGCTCTTCGCCCGCAAGTTTGTAAGCACCAACATCATGCACATCCAGCCCCAGCCAATGGCCTAAACCATGGATAAAATAGGCTTTGCAGGCGTTGTCTTTCAAAAGCTGGTCCAACTCGCCGTGCAAAATACCTAACTCCAATAAGCCTTTGGTCAGCTCTAAACAAGCAGCGTCCAGCGCGTCTTTAAATTTGTTACCAGGTTTAACTTGTGCACAAGCCGCGTACTGAGCATTTAACACCACCTGATACACAGCGGCCTGTTCGGGGCTGAATTTGCCACTGGCCGGGAAAGTACGGGTAATGTCGGCCGTATAGCCCTGATACTCAGCACCTGCATCAATCAGCACTAAATCGTCGTCTTTGAGCTGACTGCTGTTGTCGGTGTAATGCAAAATACAGCCGTTTTCACCCGCACCTACTATGCAGTTGTAGCCAGGAAAACGGGCGCCGTGCATCGTAAACTCATGCAAAATATGAGCTTCAAGCTGGTATTCCCACACGCCGGCTTTGGCAGCCTGCATGGCTCTTTTATGCGCTTTGGCACTGATGTAACCGGCCTGGCGCATTTGATGAATTTCCTCTTCATCTTTAAACAAACGCATTTCAGCCGTTACAGGCCGTAAATCCTGTTGCACTGTAGGTGCCACGTAACCCCGTTTCGGGTAAAGCCTTAAGGTGGCTAAAGTAGCTGCTACTTTGGCATCGAACCCGGCATAAGTGCCCTGCGCGTACAGCATCGTAGTTTTTTGGTTCAGCGCTTTTAACAGCTCGTTATCCAGCTCGGTAATTGGCAACGCATCTAAACCCAACACAGCTTTGGCTTGCTCCGGCCCTAAACGACGGCCTTGCCAAATTTCAGCCAACTGGTCTTTAGCGCGGCACAGCAACAGACTAGCAGTGTTGCCGGAATTGTCTTTGCTTAGGATCAAAAGTGCGTCAGGTTCGTTAAAACCTGTCAGATAAAAGAAGTCGCTGTCCTGACGAAAAGGGTATTCAGTGTCACGGCTACGGGTTAATTCCACTGCGGCAGGCACTAAAGCCACACTATTGTCCGGCATAGAAGTAAGCAAGCGCTCACGTCTGTTGTGGTAGGTCGTTACTGTCATCATAAGGTCAGTTCTTAATGCAAAGTTTTATTCTGAACTTCGGAGCTGCTGAATTTCAGCCCTACTTCGTTGTAGCAGGTCAGCACCAGTAACCGAATATGCTCCAGCACCA
>NZ_JAIWOI010000141.1 GCF_020217005.1 Rheinheimera sp.
GGAAGTAGGACTCTTCGTTACTTTCTGCGCTGTTGTCGTCTACTGCAAATACGTCAATTTTGGTGATTTCGGTCAGTTCTTCTATTGCGTCTTTCACATCGGCAGAACAAAGCGATAAATCGTTCTGCTGAATGGCAAAACCCACTAAAAAAGACTGAGTCCATTCCACCATAGCTTCCAGTCGTTCTGGCAAGGAATCGTCATCACCGGGCAGCAATAATGCAAAGGAATAGTCGGTCTGTGCCAAAGATTCGGACGTTTGCATAATTAAATCAGAAATATCTGCTTTAACAGGCGCAGATAAGGCTTGTCCGTCATTTAAGAAGTCGTGCAGAACTGGTAATATCTTTGCAGGTTCTGCGCTCACACCAGCACTGAGTAAGCCTGCGATCAAGCCATGTACTTCGGCGGCCGACGCCATCAGGTAAGATTGATCCAGCAAACTGGTCCAGTGATCGTAAGATTTAAAACTTTCTGTCGTCATAATTTTTCGGCCCAAGCGACTTTTCAAGGCAGCTATCCTACCATTTGCTGGTTCTACCCGCCAACAGATGGACGCCCCAATCGCAGGCCCAGAGGTATCTATCATGCATTTACGTAAATTTCGCCCTGTTGACCCTCCACCAGCTGAAGCTGTGGTGAAAAAACCTGTCTCCAAACCTGCTGCCAGTACAAAACCTAAGCAATTGACCATCTCTGTGTTAGGCCGGGTACTCAAAGTGTCCTGCCCTTTAGGTGAAGAACAACGACTGCAGGCAGCCATAGATGAGCTGGAACAACGGGTCGCCAGTACAAAATTTAAGCCAGGCGTGCATATGAATGAAGATGTTTTGTTAATGATTGCGCTTAATTTGTGCAATGAGCTGGTAGAAGTGAAAAAGAAGGCGGAATAATCAAAAAGCCGATGTTATACTTAGGGCGTTCTCTGGGTTGTTAGTGATTAGGTAGATGTCCCTGAGCCGATAATTGTTTTTTTAAAGGGGCTCTTTTTTGTTGCTTTTGTGCAGGCTCGGCTCGTACCGAGAAGCCTACGGTGACAACTGACTCCCGCCTTGAACCTTAGGTTCAAGGGCTAATACCTGACACGGCAATTCGGAGAACCTTTTTATCCTTCGTACTTGAAGCTGCAGCTTTGTTGGCGTCCCTATTTATCCCTGCATTGATTTACACACCCAACGGACGAGGCAAGCCTCGCCCCTACAAATCCTCATCACGCTGCAAATCAAATTCCTTGCCCAACTTTAGATTCATTCTGGATATAAATTGTAGGGGCGGGTCTTGTGCCCGCCCGTTTCGAATTCAAAACCTTTGCAGCTAAGTCTTTCTGTTTTATAGTCCAGCTTATTTTCAAAACCTTAGGTTCTGTGTTTTGACTTCACGCCAACAGCTTCGCCAGCATATTCGTAGTTTGCGCCGCTCTTTATCTGCAGAGCAGCAACACCAGGCCAGTCTGGAGTTAGTGCAGCAGCTATTGCCCCGCCCTGAGGTACAACAAGCTCAGCACATAGCTTTATACCTGACCAATGACGGTGAGCTGGACACTACAGCGCTGATCCAAGCCTTATGGCAACAAGGCAAGACCTTGTATTTGCCACTGTTGCATCCCGTCGTACCAGGTTATCTGGTGTTTCAGCTTTATACTCCGGATACCCAATTAAAACCCAATCAGTTTGGTATAGGCGAGCCGGAGTTGAATTGCAGTCTGTTACGCCCTGTCAGCCAACTGGATCTGATATTTACACCTTTGGTTGCTTTTGACTCGCAAGGTCAGCGTTTGGGCATGGGCGGTGGTTTTTACGACAGAACCTTAAGCCAATTGGATTCGGCTACAACAAAACCACAGCTGATTGGCTTAGCTCATGATTGTCAGCAAGTAGACGCAGTACCCGTCGAAGCCTGGGATATTCCGTTGCCAGCGATTTGCACGCCAACCAAATTCCGACGTTTTAGTGAACAATAAGTAAATACTAAAATTCTTTCAGCTCTTTTGCCTTTTGCCTCTTTTGCCCGATCCCCCTTTTCGGCTACTATCCATCTGTATGGCTAAACGCATTAAAACTAGAAACGGTACCCTCCATGACGCAAGATCAGATGAAAAAAGCCGCTGCCTGGGCAGCCTTAGATTATGTAACAGCTGGCACTATTGTAGGTGTGGGCACTGGTTCTACCGTGAATCACTTTATTGACGCGCTGGCTACGATCAAAGATCAGATCAAAGGTGCGGTATCCAGCTCTGTGCAATCTACTGAAAAAATGCGTACTTTAGGTATTGCGGTACTGGATTTAAACGAGGTTGAAAGTTTTGCCATTTATGTCGACGGTGCAGACGAAATCAATCCGCAAAAGCATATGATTAAAGGCGGTGGCGCAGCGCTGACCCGCGAAAAAATTGTCGCAGCAGTGGCTGAGAAGTTTGTTTGTATTGTCGATCAAACCAAACAAGTGGACGTACTGGGAAGATTCCCTTTGCCTGTTGAAGTAATCCCCATGGCCCGTGCTTATGTGGCACGCGAGCTGGAAAAGTTAGGCGGTCGCCCGGTGTGGCGTGAAAACGTGGTCACAGACAACGGCAATATTATTTTAGATGTGCATGGCCTTAGCATCACAGCACCAGAACAATTAGAACAACAAATAAACAACCTGGTCGGCGTAGTCACCAACGGTATTTTTGCCCGTCGTGCGGCAGATATAGTTCTGGTCGGTACTGCCGAAGGCACAAAAATCTTAAACTGAGCTTGTCGTACTTGAAGCCGCAGCAGAAAAAACGGGCAGGGATAAATCCAGCCCCTACTCGTAGCGCTGCAACGCCAATTACTTAGAGCCAGAATCAAGTGAATCGAATTTAAATTGCAACAAGTTAAAGAGAAGTAAAATGGAAAAATTTTCGCTGCCCAAAGACAAGATCAAAATCCTATTACTGGAAGGTTTACACCAAAGTGCGGTGCAGAGCTTTAAGAATCAGGGTTACAGCAACATTGAGTATTTAAAAACCTCTTTGGATGAAGCTGAGCTGATTGAAAAAATCCGTGACGTGCACTTTATTGGCATTCGTTCACGCACTCAGTTAACCGAAAAAGTACTGGACGCCGCCACTAAACTCGCCGCTGTGGGTTGCTTCTGTATCGGCACCAATCAGGTGGACCTAGACGCCGCTTTGATGCGGGGTATTCCGGTATTTAACGCACCTTTTTCCAATACCCGCTCAGTGGCTGAACTGGTGTTAGGCCAAATCATTATGCTGCTGCGTGGTATTCCTGAGCGTAATGCCGCAGCGCACCGTGGTGTCTGGCAAAAAACTGCAACTCAGTCTTTTGAAGCCCGTGGTAAAACCTTAGGTATTATCGGTTACGGCCATATTGGTACTCAGCTGAGCATCATGGCGGAAAACATCGGTATGCGAGTGCAGTTTTACGATATCGAAGACAAGCTGGTATTAGGCAATGCCACCCAAGTTGATTTTGGCACTTTGCTGAAAACTTCAGATGTAGTGACTTTGCATGTGCCTGAAACAGCTCAGACCAAAAATATGATCGGCGAAGCTGAACTGGATCTGATGAAACAAGGCAGCATTTTGATCAACGCTTCACGTGGCACTGTGGTCGATATCGATGCTTTAGCAGCTGTGATGAAAGCGAAAAAACTGGCCGGTGCTGCTATTGACGTATTCCCGGTGGAACCGACCAGCAACGATGAAGAATTTCTGTCGCCACTGCGTGAATTCGACAACGTGATCCTGACGCCACATATTGGTGGTTCTACTCAGGAAGCGCAGGAGAATATCGGCTTTGAAGTGGCAGGTAAGATGGTGAAATACAGCGACAACGGTTCTACCCTGTCAGCGGTGAATTTCCCGGAAGTGTCACTGCCAGAACACAAAGGCCGTTCACGTTTACTGCATATCCACAAAAACCAGCCTGGTATGCTAACCAAAATCAACGAAGCTTTTGCCAAACACGGCATCAACATTTCGGGTCAGTATCTGCAAACCAATGCCGAAATTGGTTACGTAGTGATAGACATAGATTCATTGGACCACGAACTGGCCCTGAATGAGCTGAAGGCGATTCCTGGGACGTTACGCGCCCGCGTCCTCCATTAACTAAAAATGGGGTCAGATCACATTAGTTATGCGTAACTAATGTGATCTGACCCCATTTTCATTGTTAGAACGAGTAGACGATAGAAGCTGCGGTTTCAGAGTCTGTGCTTTTCTTATCTACGCCTACATCTGAGTCGTACTTAATGTTCAGGCTTAAACGCAACGCCAGCTCGTTATTGATTTGTGCTGTGACAGCGCTGCGGCTGGTATAGCTGGTGTTATGACCATCTAATGAAATAGCGTATTCCAGTGTTTGTTTAAACTTGCTGGTTTCCGAGAAGTGATATTCGAAGTTACCAGCGGCATACCAAATCATACCTGAGTTACTTTCGCCTTCTGAGGGTCTGTCATACGCGACACCAGGACCAGTCTCGAAGTCTAAATAATTCTCGCCTGCTTCGTATAATCTATTGGCATAACCCACAGCCAGGGACGATTGTTCGCGGAAAGCACCAAAACGGTCATTTAAATAAGCGGCCCGGCCGAATAAACTGCTGTCTGAGCGGAAAAATTTATAGTTACTTTGCGCCGTAATACCCACACGCTGGCCAGTAGTATTGTCTTCTTTTTCGCCTGTAGCGCTGTTGGTTTGGGTATTTCGCTGCAACAAGGTTTGGATATAGTACTTGTTACGGAAATCTTCCAGTTCGTGTTTTAACTCTGCGTTGGTGCGCACTGCAGTAGCTTCAGTGTTACCACGGCTTAGTACCACTCCCACTTCAACATCCCCACCCCAAGGCGGAATAGTGGCTTCTGCTTCGCCATGTTTTTTCTGAAATTCCTGTGCCTGAACAGAGACTGCTGAACACAACAGTACAGCTGACAATGCGACTACTAAACGCATGTTGTATAACCCTTCTTAAAAAATGAACATCATTTTGACAGTTGCAAATGAATGCAGCCTTGCTGAAACAAGTTGGATGCGAGACGGGCGGGGATAAACCCATTCCGACATCGCATTTAACCAGAGACGGGCGACCCTAAAGGTCGCCCCTACGGACTATTCGCCAGCTCTGTTGCTGATATACTCCAGCGCCATGCTGATGCGCTTTAACACACGATCTTTGCCAATCAGAGCCAGTGTCGCATCCAGTGCTGGTGAGTTACCACCACCTGTGACAGCTACACGTAAAGGCATACCAACTTTACCCATGCCTAAACCTAAGCTTTCAGCAGCATCGTTGATCGCTTTGTGTAAAGCCTCAACCGACCAATCATTCAGCTCTGCCAGTTTAGTTTGAACAGCAACCAGAGGCTCTGCAGCCACAGGGCGTAAGTGTTTTTTCGCGGCGTTTTCTTCAAACTCGCTGAAGTCTTCGTAGAAATAACGACTGACTTCTACCAGTTCTTTTAAGGTTTTCACCCGCTCTGCCTGCACTTTCACCAGTTCCGTCAAAGCCGGACCTGCGCTGATATCCAGCTTCTGATCGGCCACATGCCAGGCCAAATGGCTTGCCACATAGTCTGGAGCCAGCGTTTTCATATAGTGCTGGTTTAACCAAATCAGCTTGTCAGTGTTGAAGGCCGAAGGAGCGCGGTTACAGTTGCTTAAATCAAACAACTGAACTAATTCTTCTTTGCTGAAGATTTCCTGATCGCCATGAGACCAGCCCAGACGCACTAAATAGTTGATCAGCGCTTCTGGCAGGAAACCATTGTCGCGGTATTGCATCACGCCAACAGCACCATGACGTTTTGACAGACGTTTGCCATCGTCACCTAAAATCATAGGCACGTGAGCATACTTAGGAATTTCAGCGCCCAAGGCCGCCAGAATATTCATCTGACGTGGTGTATTGTTGACATGGTCGTCACCACGAATAACGTGAGTGATGCCCATCTTCCAGTCGTCGACCACAACAGTCAGGTTATAGGTTGGTGTGCCGTCACTGCGGGCAATAATTAAATCGTCCAGCTCAGCATTGGCAATTTCAATACGGCCTTTGATTAAATCGTCAATCACTACTACGCCATCCAGCGGGTTTTTGAAGCGGATCACATAAGGCTTATCTGTTGGGTGGTCCGTACGATCACGCCACATACCGTTGTATTTTGGCTTTTCACCAGCAGCCATTTGCGCTTCGCGCATTGCATCTACTTCTTCTACAGTACAGAAGCATTTGTAGGCTTTGCCTTCAGCCAGCAGCTGAGCGACCACTTCCTTATACAAATCAAAGCGTTTGGTTTGGTAATAAGGGCCCGCGTCATAATCCAGTCCCAGCCATTCCATACCTTCTAAAATGGCATCCACAGATTCCTGAGTGGAACGTTCTAAATCTGTATCTTCTATACGAAGGATAAAAGTACCGCCGGTTTTACGAGCGTGCAGCCAGCTGTATAACGCTGTACGGGCGCCACCAACGTGCAGATAACCTGTAGGGCTTGGCGCGAAACGAGTAACTATAGACATAACAAATCCACTGAAGGCCAAAAAATTGGGCGCTATTGTACCAATGCAAAGCAGTGATTGCACGGCCGAAGCTACAATGCAGGAAAAGATTTAACTGACTACTTTTACAGCATACAGTTCACAAAGCTAAAAATATTATTGACACAAAAACCGAGCCCCCTATAATGACGGCCGACCACACGATGGATGCTTAGCTCAGCCGGGAGAGCATCGCCCTTACAAGGCGGGGGTCACTGGTTCGATCCCAGTAGCATCCACCATCTTTTTGAAATTCTCCAAGAGATGTTTAAATCGTTGTAGTCATGTTGTTATGCCCAGGATGCTTAGCTCAGCTGGGAGAGCATCGCCCTTACAAGGCGGGGGTCACTGGTTCGAACCCAGTAGCATCCACCATCTTATTAGATGTCCAAGTGTAACAATGAATAGTCCCAGGACGCTTAGCTCAGCTGGGAGAGCATCGCCCTTACAAGGCGGGGGTCACTGGTTCGAACCCAGTAGCGTCCACCATCTTTTTAAAGAGCGCATCGCCGCACTTTACAAAGAACAGGCTGTGACTGGATTAAACCCAGTAGCGTCCACCATCTTTTTAAAGAGCGCATCGCCGCACTTTATAAAGAACAGGCTGTGACTGGATTAAACCCAGTAGCGTCCACCATCTTTTTAGATGCCAATGTGTAACAAAGAATAGTCCCAGGATGCTTAGCTCAGCTGGGAGAGCATCGCCCTTACAAGGCGGGGGTCACTGGTTCGAACCCAGTAGCATCCACCATCCCCTTTTCCCCTTTAAAGAAAATCATCGCTCTCTTTACACAAGACCAAGGCGAACTGGTTCGAACCCAGTAGCATCCACTATCTACCTTCTACCTTTTTGATAAATACCGCACTTCTTCGGCAAAAAAATATCGTTTTTATGGACTGGCTTAAAACTCAGGACCTGGGTCCAACAAAAATTCACTAATATCTTGTTTTTAATCATTTTTAATATTTTGTTTTTAGCACTTTTTCGCTTATTAATAGTTTTTCCTAAATCAGAAAAGCAGGAACCCTTGAATTCATTTAAAAAATTTACAGCTTTTTAGTTTTTTAATGGCTATATTTGATAGAAATGATAAAAGGTATCTCATTCATTTATGGCAGTAAAACTTAATAAGGACATTCAGATACTGGTTGTAGATGAGCAGCCTTTAACTCAGAACTACTTACGCTATGCGTTGGAGACTCTGGGTTATCCGGGTTTTCATTATGCTGAAAATTCTGCTGCCGCCTTAACTTTGTGTCGTGATAAAGCGTTCGACTTGATCATTTGCTCCTTTAATTTAAATGGCAAAGACGGCTATCAACTCTATCAGGAGCTGAAGGTCCGTAACTTATTTCGCCATTGTACCGGCTTCATTTTTATCAGTGCCGAGACAGATCCAAGCCTGGTGCATAGCGTTCTGGAGTTACAGCCTGACGAATTTATGGTGAAACCTTTTGCTATCAAAGATTTAAAATCCCGCATCGACCGCACAATACGACGTAAAAACTTATTTCGTCCTTTGTATAGCCTGATGGATGAGAATAAAACAGATGCCGCCCTAAAGTTGCTGGATCAGTGGCAGAAACAGGGCTATCAGCCTAAGTACAACAGCATGTTGTTAAAAATAAAAGGCGAGATACTGCAGCAAGCAGCACGCTGGACCGAAGCCGAGCAGTTTTACAGTAATCTGGTTCACAACGAGAGTCTGAATTGGGTAAAGCTTGGATTAGCACGCTGTCTTATTCAACGGGAACGTTACCCTGAAGCCACGGCTTTGTTGCAACCTTTACTGCAAAAAGCGGATATGAAACTGGCAGCTTTGGATTTGCTGTCAGACATACATCTGCAGCAGCAAATGTATAAAAAAGCTTTGGCAGACCTGCTGCAAGCCACAGATATGGCCCCGCGAAACTTGCTACGCCAACAAAAACTGATGCATTTATCACGCTTAAATCATGATTATGAGCATCAGTTTAAGGCAGCCAAAGACTTACTGCGGTTTGCCCGTTTTTCTGTGTATGAACAACCAGATCTTTACCTGAATCTGGCTCGTGCTTCTATCGATTACGCCTTAAGTGTTGATGAAGACGAGCAAACCAGCCGATTATCCAAAGTCGCGAATGACACTTTAACCAATATGCGCCAGATGTTTCCCGAGCAACCCAAGCAAGAGCAACAAGTGGTGGTGCAGGCTCGTATTTATTATCTTAAGGATCAGGTTGAAAAAGCGAAACAGCTGCTCTTGGCCCTGGAGAAAAGCTCTGCGGCACAAGATGCTGAGGATATTCTGGATAAAGCCAAAGCTTTGCATGAAGTTGGCTTATTAAGTAGTTCACGGGAGTTACTGAAGCAACTAACACAAGACGAGAACAAGCTGAAACAGGCAGATCCTGTTTTTATAACTTACCTACGCCAGGAGCAACAGGAACGTGAAACCCTACCTATGGGGCCAAGAGAATTCAACAACAATGCGGTGCTCTTGTACGAAAAAGGTCAATGGCATCAAGCTCTGAATGCTTTTATACAGGCTTTTAAGATTATGCCTGGCAATGCGGGTATTGCCTTAAACTTGCTGCAGTCGTTGCGTTCAACTGAAAATATTGATCCGTCAATTCAGACCGAACAACTGCGTTTGCAATGTGAGGTTATGCTGTCGAAAGCCAAACTAAACCAGGAACAGCAAAAACGTTGGCAGCAGTTACAAGGCCAGCAGAAAATTGCGATTTAACCCGCCAAAGGCCGTTAAGGCCATTCCGTCACCACTTGCTTCATGGCTGCATTGGTCAGCAGCCACCATAAACTCAGCACCAGCAGCACGGGCGAAATCAGCAACCAGGGGGCTTTGAGCATCACATAGTTGGGTAAGTGGGTCAGACTATGCACTAAATCTATAGCAACCACAGCCAGCAGGATCCAGCGGCTTTGACGCCAGATCCTGAACCAACGCTGATGTCCTTTGTCTTTGCGCTGGCTCAGCGCCGCCACTACCAGCAATAGAGGTGCACAAATCAGACAAGCTGTTAAGAAGTCATCACTTTTTGGGTAAACAGCAGCCAGTAATTTGTCGCCCCCTTCAGGCATAGTCAGTACTAAAATCCACAGAATATAGGGCCTTAACACTAATAACAGTACTGCATAAAAGCGCAATGGTATCCGGGTCAGGCCATACTTATCGAGTAAAGGATAGAACTCAGACATTTGTGTTTAGCCCATGCTGTGCAAAGAGATCAAGCATCTGCTGCTCAGTCCAGACCGGGACTGACAACTCTGTTGCTTTCGCCAGTTTCGATCCGGCATTATCCCCCGCTATCACTGCATAAGTTTTTGCCGAAACAGAGCCTGATACTTTGGCTCCCAGGCGTTGCAGTTTTTCTTTGGCCTCATCGCGGCCCATACTGATCAAAGTACCGGTCAATACTACTGTTAATGCGGCTAAAGGCTGTTCACCCTGTTGCTGTTTTTCAATAGCGGG
>NZ_JAIWOI010000142.1 GCF_020217005.1 Rheinheimera sp.
CCAGTGGATCCCGGCTTCAATCAACTGAGTTATCACAGCAGCATTATGCTCTTCGGCCATAAAATGCTGGATATTGCCAGCCACCACAGCCCCTACATCAGGCACTTCCAGCAGTTGTTCTAAACTGGCTTGCTGCACTGCATCTAACGTCGCAAAGTGGCTGGCCAAATTCAGCGCTGTTGCTTCCCCGACTTCACGAATGCCCAAAGCATAAATAAAACGTGGCAAAGTAGTTTGTTTCGAATCTTCGATAGATTTCAGCAGTTTAAGTGCCAGTTTTTCACCCATACGTTCTAAACCCACCAAAGCTGGCATATCCAGACGGAAAATATCAGCAGGCGTTTTCACCAGTTTTTGCTCGACTAATTGTTCGATGATTTTGTCGCCTAAACCTTCAATATCCATGGCTTTACGCGAGACAAAATGTTTCAGCGCTTCTTTTTGCTGAGCGGCGCAAAATAATCCGCCTGTACAACGCGCAACGGCTTCACCTTCCACCCTTTCGATGCTGGACTGACAGACAGGACAAACAGCAGGAAACAGGATGTCACGGGCGCTTTCCGGGCGCTCTTCCAGTACTACAGAAACTATTTGGGGGATCACGTCTCCTGCCCGACGCACTATCACCGTATCGCCTATCTTGACGCCTAGCCGGTTAATTTCATCCTGATTATGCAAAGTCGCATTACTGACGGTGACACCACCCACCACTACTGGCTCTAAACGCGCGACAGGAGTGATAGAACCGGTGCGACCGACCTGAAACTCGACATCCAATAAGGTGGTGGTTTTTTCCTGAGCCGGAAATTTAAAGGCAATAGCCCAACGTGGTGCGCGGGCGACAAAACCCAACGCCTGTTGCTGCGCTAAGTCGTCGACTTTCAGTACCACTCCATCGATTTCATAAGGCAAAGCGGCGCGTTTAGTTAAAATGCTTTGTTGATAATCCAGCGCGGCTTGCAAGCCTGTGACATGGCGGATTTCCGGGCACACCGGCAAGCCCCAGCCTTTAAGTTGTTGCAAGCGGGCATAATGGCTTTTGCTGCTCAATAGTTGCGTTGTGTCTTCCACAGCGCCTACCGCATAGGCATAAAACATCAAAGGCCGGGTAGCAGTGATCTTCGGATCCAATTGCCGTAAGCTGCCAGCAGCGGCGTTACGAGGGTTGGCAAAGACTTTATCGCCCGAAGCGCGGGCTTTATCATTCATCGCCTCAAAGCCAGCCAATGGCATAAAAACCTCACCACGCACTTCCAGCACAGCTGGCACATCGCCTTGTAACTTCAGCGGCACAGCCCGAATGGTTTTCACGTTAGCGGTAATATCTTCACCGGTAAAACCATCACCACGGGTAGCTGCTTGCACCAATAAACCTTGCTCGTAACGAATACTGACGGCTAACCCATCCAGCTTAGGTTCGGCACAAAATTCAAAGTCTTTGCTTGCATCAATACGGTCGGCCATACGTTTGTAAAAAGCGGCAAAGTCATCGGCATCAAAAGCGTTATCCAGGGACAACATAGCGACCTGATGGCTGATTTGACCAAATTTGCTCAAAGGCGCCGCTCCCACTCTTTGGGTCGGCGAATCGGCGGTGATTAGTTCAGGGTGCTGTTGTTCTATCTGCTTTAATTCCAAAAACAACTGATCGTAATCGGCGTCAGGAATACTGGGGTTGTCCAGCACATAATACTGATGATTGTGATAGGCCAGTTGGTCTTTAAGCTGCTGCAGGCGTTGTTGGATAGCTGGGTTCATAAGGTTTACTCTGGCACTTAAAAATCGAAAACATAAAATTCTAAAATAGAGAAGCCCCGAAAACGGGGCCTCTTTAACATGATTATTGCATTAACCGTGGATCAGACGCTGACGCTGAAACTCACGGATTTTTTCTACATAGTGCCGTACTGTTTGCACTGTCAGTACGGAGCGCTGACCATCCAGTACCTGACCACCAAACTCGTCGGCCAGTTTTTTCGCTGCACTGTGCATCAGGTTAAAGTTCTGTAAGGCTTCACCAGGCCCTGGCAAGGTCATAAACAGACTTAAACCACGGGTGTTCATTTTATCCATATCTTCTAAATCGAAGGTACCAGGGTTAAACATATTGGCCAGCGAGAATAACACCTCACCTGAACCTGCGTTGTCCTGGAAGCGATGGAAAATATTCATTTCACCGTATTTAAAGCCAAGTGTCAGCAACGATGGCAACAACAAAGAACCGTTGATTTCCTCACCTTCAGGCAACAGCACATACAGGATCAACACTTCGTTGGCCGGTGCCTGAGCTGTTTGATCTTTTTCTGCTTCGTACGCGGCTTGTTGTTCTTCCGCTACGGCTTCAGCATAGGGCTCGTCAGTGGCTGAAAAACTGCCCATATCTAAAGAAGGTTCTGTTATCTCAGGCTCGCGACGTACCTTTACGGGTTCACGTAATTTATTGGCTTTTGGCGCTACCGTAGGAGCCGGTTTAGGTTGAGGTTTTTCGCCAGGTTGCAATACCCTCTTACGCCCTATACCCAGTTCATCAAAGCCGTCAGCTCTGGTCGTTGGATCTGTGGTCGCTGGTTCAGGTTCGTACTTACCAATATCCTTGTTATTTTTACGAACAGTCCACAAGCCGTGTAAAGCTAAAGCACTGATACCTAACACACCCAAAACAATCAAGACTAAACGTAATTCCTCAGCCATCTCTTTTACCTTTTAGTTTTTAGGCTTGTGCCATTTTCACGGCATCTTCCACATCTACAGCCACAACTCTGGACACACCGGGCTCCTGCATAGTCACCCCCATTAATTGTGCCGCCATTTCCATGGCAATTTTATTGTGACTGATATAAATAAATTGCACAGTCTCCGACATTTCCCGTACCAGATTACAAAATCTGCCGACGTTTGCGTCGTCTAAAGGTGCATCTACTTCATCCAGCATGCAAAAAGGTGCTGGATTTAATCGAAAAATCGAAAACACCAATGATAAAGCGGTTAGCGCTTTTTCACCACCCGAGAGTAAGTGAATTGTACTGTTTTTTTTGCCTGGCGGTCTCGCCATGATAGTTACACCTGTTTCTAACAGATCTTCTTCGGTTAAATCAAGATAGGCACTACCTCCACCGAACACTTTTGGAAATAAAGTTTGCAAACCATCATTCACTTGTTCAAAGGTTTCTTTAAATTTTTGTCTGGTTTCGCGGTCAATTTTGCGAATAGCAGTTTCCAGTGTTTCTAATGCTGAAACCAAATCCTGATGTTGAGCATCCAGATACTGCTTGCGCTGGTCCTGCTGTTCAAACTCTTCAATAGCGGCCAGGTTGATGGCGCCTAAACGCGACACTGCATCCTGAGTTTTTTCCAGCTGCTGCTGCCATTCCTGCTCATTGGCTTCTGCTGGTAATGTCTCACTCAGCTCTTTAAAGTTAACCTGCAACTCGGTCAGCTGTTCCAGCATATTGTTGGCGCGTACCCGGTAGCCTTCAGCACTTAACTGTAAATCTGCCAGTTCTTTTTGTTTTTGCGTCAACAGGTGCGCTACGCCCTGGTGGCCTTGTTCAGCCTGACGCAACTTGTCGTCCAGTTGATGTAAAGCTTCGGCTTTTTGCTGCACCAAAAGTTCAACTTCGGCCCGTTGTTCCAACAACAGCTGCAAAGTTTCGTGTTGCTCGCCGTCAGGCTCTGACACTTCGGCCAGTTGCTCCTGCACCAGTTGAAAACGCTGCTGTAGCTGCTGCTGTTGCTGCTGACTTCGCTGTAAATTCTGCTGGCTGAAACTCAACTGCTTTTGCGCACTTTGTTGTTCCAGCTGTAACTGCTGAAGTTGCTGACGCACTGTGTCTTGCTGCTGTTTCAGTTGTTGGTGCTGTTGCTGACTCTGACTTAGCTGTTGCTGCAGTTGCCATTCTTTGGATTTTTGCGTCTGATACTGCTCATCTAAAATTTCAGCTTGTTGCTCCAGCTCTTCAAGCTGCAGGCTTAACACGTCAAAATCCTGCTGCTGTGCCGTCAGCTCGCTTGAGGCCTGTAACCGTCTTTGTTGCTGCAATTGCTGCTGTTGTTGCAGCAACAGAAGGTCGGTGCTGATTTTTTGCAGTTGATCTTTTGTCTGCTGCAGCTGCTGCTGGCTTTGTTGCCACTGCTGTTTACTGCTTGCCAGTTCAGTATCGGATTGCGTTTGTTGCTGCTGATCTGCCGCTAACTGCTGTTCAAGCTGCTGGATTTGTTCTGCCAGTTCCAGCAATTGCTGTTGTCGCGTTAAGTAGTTGTCTGAAGCTGCTTGCCCCGGCACCAGTTGCCAGTTGCTACCAAACCAGATGCCTTGCGGGCAAATCACGGACTGCTGGGGTTGTAGCTGTTTTTGTTTGGCTTGAGCTTGTTCCATATTGTCCGCCAGCAACACCTGATGGAAAGAGTCCGGATACAAGCCTGAACGGATCACTGCAGCTAAAGTACCAGCCTGAGCATTCAACTGGCTGGGTAACACAACACTTTGCTCAGTCCCCTGTTTAATTCCCTGTGTAGCGCCCAGCTCTGCTGTCGCATGCTGAAGTTCCCCCAACACCAGGCTGACAGCCCTAGCCCATTTCGGCTCAATCTCCAACTGCTTTAACAGTTGTTGCTGCTGTTTATTGACCTGCTGTTGGATCTGACTGAGTTTATCCTGCTGGTTTTTCAGCTGCTTTAGCTCGCTTTGCCGCACTAGTTGCTGCTGTTTACGGTCCTGCTGCTCTTGTTGCAACGCCTGATAGCTCA
Source organism: Rheinheimera sp. (assembly GCF_020217005.1). Classification (GTDB taxonomy): domain Bacteria; phylum Pseudomonadota; class Gammaproteobacteria; order Enterobacterales; family Alteromonadaceae; genus Pararheinheimera. Next base: position 4,747 of record NZ_JAIWOI010000142.1, read on the forward strand.
GTTCTGCTTCAGTGCTTTGCTGCTGCAGTAGCTCAAATTGCTGCTGTGTTTGGTGCTGCCTGGCAAGCAATGGCTCTGCCGCTGTTGAATCGGCCACTGCATCCAGTTGTGATAATTCTTGCTGTAACTGGCTGATACGGTTCAATAGCTGCTGCTGTTGTTGCTGGCTGTGCTGCGTCTTTAGCTGAGTTTGTTGTTGTTGCTGCTGCAAGGCAAAAAACTGCTGTTGCCATTGTTGTAATGCGCTCTGAGCTGCGAGATAACCTTCTTCGGCCTGCTCCACCTGTTCAGTCAGACTTTCAAACTGCTCTTGTTTCAGTTCACTTTCAGGCGTCGCATTTTCAAGCTGGAATTCAAGTTCAGCCAATTGCTCCCGCTGCTGTGCCATATAAGAGTCGGCTTCCTGCAAGGTCAGTTGCAATGAGCGCAGCTCATCGGTCAGGCTTTGACGGCGCTGGCGTTGATGCAGTTGTTGTTGTTCAAGGCGGGTGATTTGGTTACCGACCTGATAATACTGCTGCTGCACTTGTTGTTGCTCAGCGCGTAGGTCTTGTTGCTGCTCCTTTAATTGCAACACCAGCAACTGATCACCGGATTGAGCGGCCTGAAACTGCTCTATTTCGGTCAGCTTGTGCTGAATATCCAGCTCTGTTTTTTGTAGCAAGCCATGAAAGTGTAACCATTTTACACAGGCCAATTCAGCTTTAAGCTTCCGTTCCTGCGCTTTGAGTTCCTTAAAACGTGCAGCAGCAGCCGCCTGACGTTTTAACTTATCGAGGTTTTTACCCAGCTCTTCCCGCACATCAGATAAACGATCCAGGTTTTCGCGGGTATGTTTAATACGGTTTTCAGTTTCGCGCCGACGTTCTTTGTATTTGGAAATACCGGCGGCTTCTTCGATAAAGATACGTAAGTCAGCGGGCTTGGATTCAATCAGCCGCGAAATCATACCTTGTTCGATAATGGCGTAACTGCGTGGCCCTAAGCCTGTACCAAGGAAAATATCTGTGATATCGCGACGGCGGCATTTAGTGCCATTGAGGAAATAATTCGACTGGCCATCCCTTGTCACTAACCTCTTGATGGCTATTTCGCTGCGATCGGCCAGTGTGCCTTGCAGTCGGCCCTGGGTGTTTTCAAACATCAGTTCAACTGAAGCCTGAGACACAGGTTTGCGTTGGGTGGAACCATTAAAAATAACGTCCGTCATCGCATCACCACGCAGGTTTTTAGCCGAGCTTTCGCCCAGCACCCAGCGTACAGCGTCAATGACATTGGATTTACCGCAGCCGTTTGGCCCCACTACAGCTGTCATCGCAGCGGGAAAAGCCACCTGGGTAGGGTCAACGAAGGATTTAAAACCCGCTAATTTAATTTGCTTAAGACGCATCTGTCCCTGAACAATAAGGCCGAGGTTTTGTTAACAAAACTGAATGTAACAGAACAGCAGGGCCGCTGTCACGGCCGCTTTCAATCCAAAGGCTGAAAAAGTTGCTTACGGATTTTATGTTGCGACTCAGAGACATGGCCTATATGCTCGCCCTATTCGTAGCAGAATCGGTTCGCACCAGTAGGGGAACAGCATGCATTATCTGATGAAGGGTCTGAACTTAATTCGTGTCAAAGGCTTAAAACGTTATGTACTGGTGCCGCTGAGCATCAACCTGGTACTGTTCGCTTTAGCTTTTGGTTATTTAATCAGTCAGTTAGGTGGCTGGGTCGAACAGGTGGTCGCAGCCCTACCCGACTGGTTGGGTTTTATTGGCTTTTTAGTCTGGCCTTTGGCACTTTTTTCTATTGTGATGGGACTGGCGTTAACTTTTACTATGGTGGCGAATTTTATCGCCGCTCCTTTTAATGCCTTACTGGCCGAAAAAACCGAACTGCATTTAACAGGACAGCCTTTGCCTGAGCAGGGCCTGGCTGCATTTTTAAAAGATGTGCCCCGCATGCTGGCCCGTGAGTGGCAAAAGTTTGTCTACTGTCTGCCACGTGCTATAGGGTTTTTGTTGCTGTTTTTTATTCTGCCAGGCATAGGTCAGTTGTTATGGTTTTTGTTCTGCAGTTGGATGCTGGCTATTCAGTATTGTGATTATCCTTTTGATAATCACAAAGTGCCTTTTGATACCATGCGCAAAGCGCTAAAACTGCAGTGGAAACCTTGTTATGCCTTTGGCATTAGCGTCTATCTGCTTAGCCTGGTACCGCTGATTAATTTGCTGATTATGCCAGTCGCGGTTTGTGGCGCCACAGCCATGTGGGTGGATAAATTCCGCGAAGCCCTGCGTCTGCCCGACTAAACCCTTCGTACTTGAAGCTGCAACTTTGTTGACTTCACTCTCTCGCCCCAGTCACATAGGGAAACTATGCTCCTGGGGTCTCAATCGCTTGTCGCCTCGCTGCAACATCAATTACTTTGGGTTCAAACAAGCAAGACTAACGGTGATCAGGCTGTCTGCGCCGCCATCTGTGTACAGCCTTACTTTTATCCACTTTGATGTGGTGTTGCACTATCACTGGGCGTGACACAATCAGGTTATTCGGATAAACCACCTGATCATTGTTTTTGGTCAACAGTACTGTGCTGAACAAATTAATTTCCACCACTTTGCCTTCAATATGGTTAGAACCGTCGATAATTTTCACTTCAGCACCCGGCGCAAAGTTACGTTGACCTAACATAATAAAAAAAGCCGTGATGTTACTCAAAAGCGACCAGGCGGCGAATAAGGCTACACCTATAACAGCGATCATTGACGAAGCAAGGACCAGCAAGCCTTTGATATCTATGCCCCAAACCACACTAAGAATAACGACCAGCAGTAAAAACAACAGAATATGAAACACGACTAAAGCACGGCGATTCATTTCTTCTTTTAATACACTGGCCGCTATGGTGCGGTATAAAAAAGGCGCAATACGGCGACTAAGCACTATATAAATCAGAATGATGACCGCACTAATGACCATCTGAACTATGGCCGGACTAAAACTAGCCATTAACTCTTTAAACTGATGCAAAATCTGCATGGCTTCTTGCACAACCGCCACCCTCTTTCAAAAATCCGCCATTCTTCCACACAACGCTGAACACCCACTGAAAACATTTAGTCCAGATCGTTAATAGCCCAGGTCACAATATAATCTTCAAACTTTTCCATATCGACCATATCTTCAGAGATGGTCTTATTACGCACTGACATTTGCTTTTTGTGCATCAGACTTTTTTTACCGTTGTTCAGAAGAGGATGCCATGACGGCAAGCCCCGACCTTCATGCAAACGGCGGTAACTACAGCTGTTAGGCATAAAAAAGATGTCTTTTAAATTGTCCTGCGTCAGTTTTACGCAATCCGGTACCAGTACTGTGCGCTGCTCATAGACGGTGCAGGCGCATTTATGGCTGTCGAGATAACGACAAGCGATATTGGTGAAATGAATTTGCTCGTCAGGTTTGATGTAATCCGTTGGGCCTTCTGCCTCTTCGTCTTCATCATCAATAAATTTATTCAGACAACATTTAGCGCAGCCGTCACAAACGGCTTCCCACTCTTCTGTTGTCATTTGCTCCAGGCTTTTTGTTTCCCAGAATTTTGTTGTTAACACTATGACCTCTCTGTCAGCGCACTGACGTCTTAATATGTAGCTTGTCGGCCAAGGCCAATTCCAGCTGATCACCGCTGTTCAGCGGTCCTACACCAGCGGGTGTGCCGGTCAGTACCAGATCGCCTGGTAACAAGGTAAAAAACTGTGACATTTCGCTGATGATTTGACTGACAGAGCGGATCATCATGCTGGTATCACCTTGCTGGCGTAGTTCGCCATTCACCTTCAGGCTAAAGGCTAACTGCTGGACATCCCCCAATTCATGCGCCGCAATAAAACTCGACACAGGACAAGCGCCATCAAAACCTTTGGCAATCTCCCAGGGCCGTCCCAGCTCTTTTAACTTCTTTTGCTGATCGCGAAGTGTTAAATCCAGCGCCAGACCATAACCCCAGACGGCGTCCAGCACTTGCTCAGGCGTCACTTTGCTCAGAGGTGCCTTAATCAGCACCGCCAGCTCTGTTTCATTATGCACTGCACCTAACTGATCCGGGATAGAAAACGGCTGATGGATAGCAACAACAGCCGTATTAGGCTTGATAAAAAACAGCGCTTCTGCTGCTGTTTTGCTGTTCATCTCAGCAATATGGTCCTGATAATTCTGACCTATACAAAGCACTTTACCCAACGGCAGCTCAATGCTTTGCCCTCTATAGTCCTGATGCTGATAACTCATGCTTTATCCTCTGCAGCTATTAAATCCGCCAGATACCCAACGCTGGTGACAAAATAATAGGATCGGTTCCAGTGCATCAGAGTCTGATAGTTGCTATAAGCCAGATAGACCCGGCCATGTTCGTCATCCGGCATCACCAAGGCTGCTTTTAAATCACGGGCAGGCAGAGCTTTGCCTTCAGTGGTGCGAACTCCTAAATTTTGCCATGCAGCTAAAGAGCGTTCAGATTTAGCCCACCATTCCAGCCACTGAGTTCTGTCTTTGCTGCCTTTTGGGATCACATAAGAGAAATCAAAGTTTTTTGGTACTTTCACTTCTCTGCCCCAGGTTTGGCTATTATCCCAGCCTCTGGTTTTTAAATAGTTGGCAATAGACGCAAAAGCGTCGGAGCGGCTTTGCCAGATATTGATATGCCCATCGCCGTCGCCGTCCTGAGCGTAGGACATAAATGCACTTGGCATAAACTGGCTTTGGCCCATAGCACCAGCCCAGGATCCGTTCATATCAGCCAATTTGACATGGCCCTGTTGCAAGATATCCAGTGCCAGAAAAAACTCGGTTTTGAAGAAAGCTTCGCGACGACCGTCATAAGCCATAGTGGCTAAAGCCGAAGGCACTGAATAGTTGCCCATAATTTTGCCAAAGCTGCTTTCTAAGCCCCACAAAGCGACGATAAACCGTGGCTGCACACCATATTTCTGGCCTATAGCGTCCAGCTCTTGCTTATGTTCTTTGTAGTACTTACGCGCCAGAGCTATCCGTTGTTTACTGATACGTTTTGGTAAATAGGTATCTAAAGTTTCAGTAAATTCTGGCTGTTTTTTATCAGCCACTACAGCTGATTGGTAATGTTTTAAACTGGCAAAAACCTCTTTCACCAGCGCTTTGGAGTAGCCCTTTTGCAGAGCTTCCCGTTTTAAAGAAGCGGCATAGTGTTCAAAACTACCTTTATTCACAGCGGTTTGACTGCTTG
>NZ_JAIWOI010000143.1 GCF_020217005.1 Rheinheimera sp.
CGGCTTGTGCAGTCGATGTTGCAACTGCAGTAGCGGCTTTAGCCTGTTTTTTCTCTTGTGCAGCTGGCGCAGCTTTGACAGCTTCCGCTTTGGCCTGAGCCTGGCCAGACACTGTGCTTGTGCAGGCGACCAACAGGCTACTCAGCACAAAAACTGCGATTTGAGTCAACTTCATCTGTTACTCCTTGTGTTGCTGGCTCTCTTTATGTGCCTTCAATAAATCCTCCGGTGGTGGAGGAAGCTGCAAATAAAAGCCTTGCTCTGTCAGCTGATGTCTGACTTTTTCGATATCTGCATGGGCTAATTTGCTTTTTGTTGCCAGATTAATCAAGGTCACCAGTTGTGGTTTACCAAAGGTGTTAAGTAAGGCTTCAGGTACGGCGCTAAAATCATCCCGGCGCAATACATACAAATAGGTTTGGTCCAACTTAGGACTTTTATAAACAACACATAACATAGGACAAAAACTACTCTTACTAACTTGCCTAACAGGGGCGCAAACTATAACATGAAGCACCAGCCTTTCGTACCAAGCAAATAAAGGCTGGCACGAATTTTTGCCGTCATTAAACAAATAATAAAGTGCGCATTTTGAGCTATGTCTGATCATTCCTTTGAATTAAAAGGCAGTTTGTTTCCACTGTCTGTGTTGTATTGTCAGGATCTGTCTGCAGCTGCAGTAAAAACTCAGTTGCAGCAAAAACTGGCACAAGCTCCTGCCTTTTTTTACCGCGCACCTGTGGTGATTAATGTTGAGTCTGTTACTCAGGTTCCTGATTTTGAAGCTATTGCACAAGTCTTTAAAGAACTTGAGCTGGTGTTAGTAGGCGTCTGTGGTGCTTCAGCTGAACTGAAAAAAATGGCTCAAGCCGCTGGCCTGGCGTCATTACAGCTGAGCAAAAGCAAAACGCCGGCTAAAGAAAGCAAAGAAAAAGAAGTCAAAACTGAAGCTGCTGTTGCAGCTCCGGTGATGGAAACTAAAGTGGTGGAGCAAAATATCCGCTCTGGCCAACAAATTTATGCCAAAGGTGCAGATTTAGTGATCCGTGGTACTGTAGGTGCCGGAGCTGAAGTCATAGCCGATGGCAATATACATATTTACGGTACACTGCGTGGCAAAGCCATAGCCGGAGCTGCCGGGGATAATCAAAAACGCGTGTTTTGTCACAAGCTGGAAGCTGAACTGATCTCCATAGCCGGAAGTTACTGGTTAAGTGACAGTCTGCAAGGCGAATATTGGGGTAAGTCGGCTTGCATCGGGTTGCAGGACGATAAGTTGGTTTTAGCAGATTTGCTTTAAGGATATTTTGCGATGGCAAAAATCATTGTTGTTACATCAGGTAAAGGTGGCGTAGGCAAAACTACGTCAAGCGCGGCTATAGGTACAGGCATTGCGATGCGCGGCTTTAAAACCGTCATTATCGATTTTGATATTGGTTTAAGAAACCTGGACTTGATCATGGGCTGCGAGCGACGTGTGGTCTACGACTTCGTCAATGTGATTAATGGTGAAGCTAATTTAAAACAGGCCTTGATCAAAGATAAACGTATCGAAACGCTGTTTATTCTGCCCGCTTCTCAAACCCGCGATAAAGATGCGTTGAGCAAGGAAGGCGTGGAACGCATTCTAAACGAATTAGCGGAAGAATTTGATTACATCATCTGCGACTCTCCTGCGGGTATAGAGTCTGGCGCTATGATGGCCTTGTATTTTGCTGATGAAGCTGTCGTAGTGACGAACCCGGAAGTGTCATCAGTGCGTGACTCAGACCGGATTTTAGGCATGCTGAGCAGCAAATCACGCCGCGCCGAACAAGGTCTGCCAGGTATTAAAGAACACTTGCTGTTAACCCGTTACAACCCAGAGCGTGTCGTCAAAGGCGAAATGTTGAGTGTGGAAGATGTAGGCGAAATTCTGGCAATTAAACTGCTGGGTGTGATCCCTGAATCTCAGGCGGTATTAAACGCGTCGAACTCAGGTCAGCCTGTTATTTTGGATCAGGACAGCGACGCTGGTCAGGCCTATTTAGATACGGTCGCCCGCTTGCTTGGCGAAGACGTGCCTTTCCGTTTCTTGAATGTTGAGAAAAAAGGCTTGCTGAAACGTATATTTGGAGGCTAAGCGAATGTCGTTATTGGATTATTTCCGTTCAACGAAAAAAAATACCGCTTCGACAGCCAAAGAGCGGTTACAAATTATCGTTGCTCATGAACGCAACAGACGCAACAGCCCGGATTATTTACCTCAGCTGGAACGCGATATTCTGGCTGTGATCCGTAAGTATGTTGATATTGCGGATGATCAGGTATCAGTCTCGCTGGAGAAAAGTTCCGATGAACTTTCTGTGCTGGAATTAAACGTCACTTTCCCAGACGATAAAAAGTAATTGAAAATGGGGTCAGATCACATTAGTTATGCGTAACTAATGTGATCTGACCCCATTTTTATTTGTTAGTTGTTAAAGTCATCCAGCAGGATCAAACCCAAATCCGCTGTTAACCCAGCTCCATCGCGAGCTACTGCTGTATAGATCTTATTTGCATCTAAGCTGATGGCCACAGGCCCAATAGCCGCAGTTTTGCTGCCTGTCGGTGTCACAGTGACAAAATAATCACCTGCCGGCACCTGCACATAACCTGAGTCAGCTTTGAAAGGCACATTGCTCAGCGCTGCTGTTGCAGCAGAAATGTCTGAACCGGCTGTCAGATAAATATCAACCGGCCCTGCCAGGCTTGAACCATGGATAACACGGATTTGCGCTGCAGTCGCGATACGACGCGGGTTATCCTCTACAACCAAAGGCTCAATACTGCCTTCTGTCAAAGAACCTACTGCATGCACTGTGTAATAAGAGCCAGCATTAAGCGGTAAATCTGCATCAATAACCACCACAGAATTATCTGCGTCGGCGGCCACTTTTACATTGTAGGTGTCAGGTGTCAGCGCTGCATAATCGGTAAAGTCCGGAAAGGCTAAGGCGTTAACAGCAACTGCATTGTTAACTAATACGTCAACTGCTGGCGCATCGGACACATCATGAACAACCCGCACTGATGCGACCGAATTTACATCCAGTAGCTCCAGACTAGTATTTCCGCCCTGCGCCAAAGCCAGCAAAGAGACAGGTGATGCTCCGGCGAACCTGTTGTCCAACGCAGCGATGGTGAAATCGGTAGCGGAAGCTAGTGCGACAGTACCTGAGTCATAGACCACTGTGGTTAAATTCCCTGCCGGGGTAATCCGGACTCTGTAGTCACCGGCTGGCACTGTTACATCTCCGGTAGCGCCAGTAAACTCAAGGGTGGCTGCCACTGTACCTGAGGATAAGGTCGCGTCTGGGGCGGTTAAATGCACGTCCACTGTAGGAGCTGATGCCGCAGCATGCACAACCCGCAAGCGCGCGTTACCGCTGCTGACCGCTGTTTGAGGAAAAGATACTACTATGGGTTCGATGCTGCTATCGGCAGCTTTACCAGCGGCAAATACTACATAATCAGTGGCTTCTGTTAACGCCAGCGTGGTTTCAGGTATCACTCGGGCGGTAGCACCGCCGGGCAACTTAGCATCTACCGCTAATTTAAAATCACCTGGACTGGCTACCAGTGGAGTAGCTACAGCACCAAAAGCCAGATTGGGGATCACAACTCCATTAGTTCGACTGACAGATACGTCAGGAGCGTCCGAAACCGCGTGCACAACTTTCACTGACACACTGGTGGGTTTTTCGGGTATAGCGGGAAGATCATTATCGGAGTTGTTACAACCGACTAATAAAAAGGCCGCGCCCATTGCGAGCGACTTCATTGTCAATTTCATCATGTTATTACCCTTTTGATTATTGATGTAGCAAAAGGGTTACGTAACTATTTTTTTCTGGGTTCAGTGCAGATTTGTGAAAAAAACCACAGTGTTTAGCCTAAAAAATAGGCTAAACCGCAATAAAAATGGCGTCGTAGTACGTCAGAACTGAAAGGTTAGATCAGTGACTTCACATGATCGGGAACAGGTAAATACCCAAGCAAAACCTCACGGCGCCAGCCACGTAAGAACTCAGGCAGCGGCAATTGAGCTCTGTCTTCATCACTCACACGCCAGCACCAGTTAAAATATTCTGTGCTTTGCCGACGGACTGCCATAAACTCAGCCGGAATACCTGAAGCTTTAGCCGCAGCTTTAATTCCATCGGTAATCTTTTGCATCTCCTCTTTAAACCCCTGAAATACGTCAGTGTGGTAAAAAGCTACAGGACATTGCTCCAAAGCTAACGCCTTGGCTTTTTCAATTAACGCCAAAACGGTTTTGCCATGCCTGCGCACTTCACGACCAGGTAATTCGGGAATATTAAACATAGATTCCAGACTGCCCGGGCGGCGTTTGGCAATGTCCAGTAAATGATGATCCTTAAAGATAAAGCCAAGGGCCATATCATGTTGCTGTGCATAGTCCTGACGCCAAATCACTAATTCACGCAAAATGGCCAGCTCACGGGGCGTCAGCAAATTACTGTTTTTTAGCTCCAGATGACGAAAGGCCAGAGGTAAGCCAAAACCGCGGCGGCTAATTAAGTGCTCCCCTTCTGAAAGCAACAACTGAAATTGTCCTTTAGCTATCAACTCAGTTTTTAGTGCCTGATACACATCCAATAAATGCTCCACATCTTTGGCGGCATATTCAAGTTGCAACACAGATAAAGGCCGGGCTATCCAGTCGGTACGAGACTCACTTTTATCCAGCTCTACTGCACAAACTCGTTGTACCAGTTTAGCGTAGCCCTGACTGCCGCCCCAGCCCACCAATTCTGCCGCAAGCTGAGTGTCAATCAAAGGCAACATAGGCAATAAGTCTTTGGTCGCTAAAGCTTCCAAATCTTCATTACATGAATGCACCACTTTGCAAACTGCCGGATTGGCAAAAAGTTGCTGCAACGAGCTCCAGTCGTCGATAGTCAGAGGGTCAACCAATACCAGTTGGTTGCCGTCAAACAGCTGAATTAATCCAAGTTTGGGGCTCAGAGTAGTCTGACGGACAAATTCGGTATCAACAGCTAAAACTTCAGCGCTGGCGGCTTTCGCACAAAATGCAGCTAAAGCAGAAGAGGAGGTAATAAGCTGATACGTCATTTGAGATCCTTGATTCACTGTATGTAGTTCTGCACTCTGGCAAAAGTGCCGCGCCTTTTACATTGGGCCATTAGCAAAAAACCGGCCAAAGCCGGTTTTTCTGGATTAACCTTTCAGCTCTCGCCTTAAGATTTTACCCACATTGGTTTTTGGCAATTCTGAACGGAATTCTACCAGCTTCGGCACTTTATAGCCCGTCAAACGTTCCTTACAGTGTTGAATCAATTCAATATCTGTCAGACTTTGATCTTTTTTCACGACAAAAATTTTCACAGCTTCACCAGTCGCCTCGTTTGGCACACCAATAGCCGCCACTTCCAGCACCTTGTCGTTCATCGCCACAACTTCTTCAATCTCATTTGGATAGACATTAAAGCCTGAGACCAAAATCATGTCTTTTTTACGATCCACTATGTAGAAAAAGCCGTCGTTATCCATCCGCGCAATGTCGCCTGTGGCTAACCAACCTTCAGCGTTCAGTACTTTCGCTGTTTCATCTGGTCTGTTGTAATAGCCTTTCATGACTTGCGGGCCTTTAACCCACATTTCACCGGCTTCGCCAGCTGCAACCTCAGTACCATCATCATTCACCAGCTTGATGTCAGTGGATGGAGCCGGAAATCCTATACTGCCGTTGTACGCGGGTAAATTATAAGGACTGACAGTAACCAGCGGCGCACATTCTGTTAAACCATAGCCTTCAACTAAACGGGTGCTAGTCACTTTCTGCCAACGTTCAGCAACAGGGCGTTGCACAGCCATACCACCACCTAAAGCCAGCTTCATATTGCTGAAATCCAGCTGAGCGAAACCAGGAGTGTTGAGCAAGCCATTAAACAACGTATTCACACCCGTGATCACAGAAAATGGATACTTCGCCAGTTCTTTGACAAAATTGGGCATATCCCTAGGGTTAGTGATCAGCAGGTTAGTGCCGCCATACTTCATAAAGACCAGGAAATTGGCCGTCAAAGCGAAGATGTGGTACAGCGGTAAAGCAGTGACAACCAATTCCTTGCCGTGAGTTAACAGAGGACCAATACAGCCGTCAGCCTGCTCAAGGTTGGCAACCATGTTGCGGTGAGTCAGCATAGCGCCTTTGGATACACCTGTAGTTCCACCTGTGTACTGTAAAAAGGCTAAGTCTTCACCTACTACTGCAGGTTTTTTATAGGCTGCAGCATTGCCAGACGCTATAACCTGCTTGTAGGTGACATATTTGGTCAGATTATGAGCAGGGATCAGTTTTTTCACATGCTTGACGACCAGATTCACTATAGTGCCTTTGATCATGCCTAACATATCGCCCATATGAGTCAGGATCACATGATCCAGCTTCACTTTATCCTGCACATCAGACAAAGTATGAGCAAAGTTTTCTACAATGACGATAGCTTTGGCTTGCGAATCAAGCAGTTGATGCTGTAATTCGCGAGGTGTGTACAGCGGATTGACGTTGACCACTACACAGCCTGCACGCAAAATACCTAGAATACACACAGGGTATTGCAATAGGTTGGGCATCATCACTGCCACAGCATCACCTTTTTTCAAGCCCAGTTGCTGCTGTAAATAAGCAGCAAATTTCAGACTTAACTGGTCCAGTTCTGCATAAGTGATGCTTTTGCCCATATTGATATAGGCAGTTCTGTCGGCGTAGTCTTTGATACTTAAATCAAAAACTTCCAGTAATGATGCGTAATGATCGGCGTTGATATCAACCGGAACGCCTTCAGGGTAATTTTTTGACCAGGCTCGATCCACTGTCCTCTCCTCGTGGTATTTATTATTTTTTAGTTATAGTAGTTGTAGTAGTTATAGTTAGTACTTCAGACCTTTGCACAGACATCAACTGTATCTGACATAGTCACTGAGTTTTTACTCTAATCCAGCATCATCCCATAATTGCTTTCATTTCACAATTGTCCGCGGAATCAGCAACTCTGGTCCCGACTATAACAGCATAAAAAATCGTCAGGAACGATTTTTAACAGCTTTAGCTGGCCCGTAAGGGGGCTCTGCAGGATTGCAGAGCATAAAAAATCGTCAGGAACGATTTTTAACTGCTTTAGCTAGCCCGTAAGGGGGCTCTGCAGGATTGCAGAGCATAAAAAATCGTCAGGAACGATTTTTAACAGCTTTAGCTGGCCCGTAAGGGGGCTCTGCAGGATTGCAGAGCATAAAACAATCAGGACAGTAAAAATTGGGCTATAGCTGCAGCCGTTTGTTCAGGTTGAGTCATATGACAATGATGGCCGCCACTGCATTCTTTCAGTTCCAGTTGCTGGTAACACTCCAGATATAGTTGTTTTGCCTGCTGCATCATGTGAAGGCCATCGCTGGCCATTAAAGCGAGCACAGGACAATGGATATCTTTTAACAGTTGCATTGCCTGCGGCTGCAATAGTCTGTAAGCAGAAGACTCCCTTAAGCGCATATCTGCGGACCAGGTCAGGCCTGAGGTACAGGGCTTAGTCCCACGTTCTGCCAGAATAAGGGCTGTCGCCAAATCAAAATCACTTTGACTTTGCCGTGCCAAAGCTGCGCCTTGCAAGTCGCTGTACACAGGTTTCTGCTTTAGTGGACTTTGCCATCTGTGATGTATTGCAGTGCGGACTTGTTCGGTGATTTTACCTGCATCCCCTGTCACCAGACCCAGACTATCTATCAATACTAATTTGCGTACCATCTGCGGCATTACAGCAGCAAGTACAGAACCAATCATGCCCCCCATTGAGTGGCCAATGATATCTACCTGCTGCCAGCCAGCAGTTTTAATCAAAGTCGCAACATCGTAGATCCAGTCTAAAAAGTGATAATGCGCATCAGCACTGCGATGTTGTGACAGGCCATGACCAGGTAAATCTATTGCGATCAGATTCAGATGCGGCAGGTGAGCCGCCAGAGGTAAAAAGCTATTCGCATTGTCCAGCCAACCATGCAAACACAAGGTAACCTTGCTACTTGTGGGGCCCTTCTGCCAGCCAGCCAGAGTCAAAGCAGGCAGAGAGAACTCAACATCTTGCATTATTGACTGGCGGCCTTAACAAATTTAAGAGTCATGCGGTCGCTTTCACCAATTGCCAGGTATTTTTCGCGATCCACAGTGCCCATTGCCAGGGTTGGAGGTAAAGCATAAACGCCTTTTGGATAGTCTTTAGTATCCTTGGGATTGGCATTGATCTCAGATTTTGCCTGCAACGTGAAACCAGCCTGTTCTGCGACAGCGATGATATAAGATTCGTCCAGATAACCTTCGACGGCAGAACTGGAGATTTCGGAAACCCGACTGGCTCTGTGTTCCACTATACCAAAAACACCACCTGGCTTGAGCACGTCAAACACTGCACGGAATACATCAAGTAAATAGCCCTGCTCATTCCAGATATGGGCATTGCGGAAACTTAATACCATATCGTACTGACGGGATGACCCAAGATACATATAAGCAGGAGGATCAAATTCAGTTTGTTGAACCTGACCAAAATGCTCTTTATGTTTCAGAATGCGCTGGCTGAGTTTTTCGCTGATACGACTCCAGAATATCTTTCTGTCGTCCTGCATAGTGCCATCATCAACCCGGAAATTAGCAATACTAAGCTTGCCCTGATCCTTTAAATACGGCGCCAGAATTTCGGTATACCAGCCACGGGCGGGCCAAATTTCCAGCACCGACATGGTGGGTTTAATACCAAAAAAGGTCAAGGTTTCGACCGGATGACGATACTGGTTTCTCGCTTTGTCCTCGGCGGAGCGGAACGAGTGTTGCGCTAATGCAGTTAAATCCGCTGCTGCCGGTATTTCTGCTACAGCTGCTGCGCTACAGAGCGCAGCGGACATTACAATCAAATTAAGGTTGCACTTTATTCTGTTTATTATTGTCAACATGAACTGGGCCTTGTGTTATCGAATGAGGTTTAGTGACAGTACGAACACGTATACCTGGGCCATAACCCCAGTAATAAGGATAAGGGTATGGGCGCAACATAGGCCAGGTATCCACTTCAATCCTTTCTTCCAGTTTTGGCCACAAGTATACTGTGGCGTCTTTGATCACAGGGTAGCGGTATTCATATTCATCCACTTTTCCCACTTCAGAACGGGTCAGCTCGCCAAGCACTGTGACAGATTTACCACGCTGGTACACCATAGGATCTAAGAAACCTTTGATATATGTGACAAAACGCCCTTTCGTTTGATCTGACACCGCTGGACGTCCGTTCGAGCCTGATGGGAAGTAAACCACTTCAAGGCGCGTTTGCTCTGCTTTATTACTGATTTCAGCTATGACACCACTCCAGCGCGCTGTGCCAAAATCAATATTCTGCTGCACTGCATTTTCATAGCTGGTTAAAGCCACATTGTCAGCAACACGAACCTGTTCAGGGTAACTGGCACAACCAGCCAACATCATCAGACTCAAAGCAACAACTACAAACTTCTTACTCATGATTTTTCTTAACCTCGTTAGCTACACGGCCTGTTAGATAAGGTGTATCAGCTTTAGTTCCATTCTTACTCTAAGCCATGGCTGATCAGGTCCGCAATACTTATATCTAAAGTTTTAGCTTTAGTTCTTTCAATCCCGCTTTTACGTCTGTTGGTCGCTTTTAGACTATTTACAGTTTTGTCATATTTTAGCCACTGACGTAAGATAAGCTTTCCTACAGACTCTGGTACAACCAGACTTTCAGCCATTCACAGAGCTTTACCTATGTTAAAAAAACTAACTTTACTCAGCATCGCCTGCTTTGCTTCGACGTCTCTCTCTGCAATTGCCGCACCAAAAAATATTATTTATATGATCGGTGATGGTATGGGTCCGGCTTATTTAGCAGCGTACCGCTACTATATGGATAATCCGGACACTAAAGTCGTTGAACGCACGGTATTTGATGAGTTGTGGATAGGTAACGCCAGCACGTATCCGGACGACGATACAGTAGTGACAGACTCTGCGGCGGCGGCCACCGCCTTATCCAGCCACTTTAAAACTTACAACGGCGCTATCGCAGTTGATCATGACCATCAACCTTTGACGACC
This sequence comes from Rheinheimera sp., assembly GCF_020217005.1. GTDB lineage: Bacteria > Pseudomonadota > Gammaproteobacteria > Enterobacterales > Alteromonadaceae > Pararheinheimera. The sequence continues at coordinate 10,166 of NZ_JAIWOI010000143.1, forward strand.
ATGATGGAAATCGCTAAAGCCAAAGGAATGCAAACCGGCGTGGTGGTGACAGCGCAAATAAACCATGCCACACCTGCCGGTTTTTTGGCGCACGATCCAAGCCGTCAAAACTATGATCAGATCGCGGACGACTACATAGACAATAAAGTGAATGGCCAGCTTGTTGCCGATTTAATGCTGGGCGGTGGCACCAGCTACTTTATCCGCAAAGACCGCAATCTGGTGGAGGAGTTTAAACAAGCTGGTTATCAGTATGCCGACAGCTGGACAGGACTGAAATCTTTAAACAAAGTGCCGGCTTTAGGCTTATTTGCTCCTAAGGGCTTTGTCAGTGCTTTGGATAATCCTGAACCTTTGCCACTGAAACAAATGACTGAAAAAGCACTGGAGTTGTTAACTCCAGCTGAAAAAGGTTTTGTCGTGATGATTGAAGGCAGCCAGATTGACTGGTGCGGCCATGCTAACGATATTGCCTGCGCTATGGCTGAAATGCACGATTTTGCCGAAGCTATTAAAGTAGCAAAAGCTTATGTCGACAGTCACCCTGACACTATTCTGGTAGTGACTGCAGACCATGAAACCGGAGGTTTGTCTTTAGGCGCAAAAGGTAATTACAGCTGGAAACGGGATGTGATCAAAAAGGTTAAACATTCAGGCGACTACATTGCTGGTCAGCTGTTAGCCCTGAAAGATGAGAAAGTGCTGTATCAAGCATGGTTGGGGCTGACCGCTATTGAGCTCAAAGCAGATGAACAGCAGTTGCTCAACCAGGCTCGTAGCCAAGGCTTAGATGCTCTGGCTAAAGCGGTGAAACAACGCATTGATCATCATTCGACAACGGGCTGGACCAGCGGAGGCCACACAGCAGTTGATGTGCCAGTACTGGCGTACGGCGCCGAAAAACAAATTTTTGCCGGTTTTCAGGACAATACACAAATTGCGGCCAAACTAATCCAGTTTATTCAGCAGAAAAACTAATACTAAGCTCAAGCGCATTCAGACGAATAAAAACCCCACTGCATGCAGTGGGGTTTTGTTTTGTGTAGGGCTGGTTCTACATCAGACCCTCTACTTACTTCAAATTACAAAAACTTGTAATCCAGGCCTAAATAGAAAGTACGGCCATACACGTCAGTGTAACGTGGGTCGAAACCTACCTGGTGACCAGCACCGCCAGTACGTAAAGATAATGGAGGAGCACGATCGGCCAGGTTATTGATACCAAAAGTCACGCCCAAAGCATCCATTGCCTGGTACTTAGTCTGGTAGTTTACAGTGACATAAGACGGAACACTTAATTGAACGTCAGCTCCAGCGCCTGTCACTGAACCTAAACGTACAGTACGTGAAGCGGCATATTGCGCCTGATCTTCATAACCACTGCGGTAGTTCAGGATAGCACTGTGGGTGAAATCACCATGAGTTAAAGTGTTGCTGAACTTAGCTAAAGTTCTGAACACCACTTCGTTGTCATCACCAAAACGGCCTAAGCTGCTGATCCAGTCATCCGTAGTACCAGGACGGGTGTATTTGCTATCCAATACATAGGTACCGGCTAGAGTAGAAGTTAAACGACCAAAAGATAAGTCATTCCCTACTGTTAAGTCCCAGTCGATACCTTTGTTGATTGACTGACCTACGTTCACGCTGGCAAAAATGATCGCCAGTTCTTCCTGACCTGTGGCTTTGTTGGTCTTAGTGGTAAACAGATCACGGTAACGGACCGGGTTGTTCACGATTTGAGACTCAGTCACAGAAGTAACCAGGTTAGTCAGTTCAATGTTCCAGTAGTCCATGCTGAAGCTGAAGTTGTTATCAGGAGCGTAAACAAAACCTAAAGTGTACTGCTCAGACTCTTCTGGTTTTAAGTTCGGGTTACCCTGACTGAAAGCTTCAAACTGCTGTGGAGACGGGCTACATATTTCAGCCAGTGGATCTGAAGTACCAGCAAACGGACAAGAGTACGGGCTGCTTGTTACACCGAATTCAACTTTAGGCTGACCTAAATCCAACATAGAAGGCGCTTTGAAGCCAGTACCAGTTGAAGCACGAACTAATAAGTCGTCAGTCACGTTGTAACGTAATGCCAGCTTATAGGTTGTGTCGTTCATTGAATCGTTAACTTTATAGCTGCCCGGTCCTGCGATACCGTCTTCGTTGTATACGAAGTCAGATGTCACTTCACCTATGTTGTCATAACGTACGGCCCCCGTCAGTTCCAGGTTCTCAAGAGCTGGAACTATCACTTCTAAGAAACCACCGTAGTTGTCACGGCTTAAATCGTATTCTGAACCAATGTTAGCGCCTAACAGCAGATCCTGCTTATTCGCATCAGCCAGAGAACTTACATAGTGGGTGTTACGGAACTCAACACCAGTACCAATGTAGATATCACCGGCTGGCAGTTCGTAAACCGGAGTTGAAGCTTTCAGATCAACACCTTTCACTTCAGTCGTATCGTTGCTCCAGTTACCGTAGTACTGAGAATCCTGCAGTGCTTTCAGGCCTTCAGCACTGATTTTATCCGGAGTATCAAATACGTTTACTAAACCAGAACTCACAGCTTCCATGAATTTATCAAAGATTGGGTAACCACCTGCGATGTTCTCGTCAGTGTCGTTCTTTGAATAAGTGAAAGCGGCTGAGTAATCAATAGTGTCCAACACACCTTCAACACCAGTCACGATATGAGTTGACTTCGTATTCCACTCTGTAGCACGGCCACCCAGTGGTAAGGCACGCCATTGAGCCTGAACAGAAGTCACTGAACCCACATGAGCAGGATCCACGTAAGGCATCACGTATTGCTGAGCTAAAGCTGAATCTGCTGCTAAAGGAAAGAAACCCGTTGCGTTAGGAGCAATGCGAGTGGTCTGAGAGAAATCAGAGTACATTACATCAGCAAAAAGTTTTGTGTCGTCATTCAGAGCAAGATCAGCGCCCAACATCAATGAATCACGCTCACTTTCAGGCAGAATTTCTACTGTAGTGGTGTAGTCAAACTGGCATAAACCTGAGGCTTCAAAGTTATCAGCAGCACAAGCACCGTTTTGCTTTTGGTAAGGGTTGAATACCGCTGAAGTCACTGATTTGCCAGTGGCATCAGTGTAAACATAACGGGCGTTGGCAGGGATAGCGTTTGGCGAGCCTGCAACGTAGTAATATTGTTTGTTGTTTAATGTAAAAGGAATAATACCCGTCTTAGAGAATTCACGGTCAGTCGCTTTCAACTGTTCTTGTGAATCACGGCTGTAAGAAAGCAGCACGTTGTAGCCGTCAGCATCAAAATCACCTAAACCACCAGTGATAGAGAAGTTATCGCTGGTACCATTCTTTTCTTCTGGCTTGTTGTAACGGGCAGAAAGGTTCACACCCTGAGCGTCATCTTTGGTGATGAAGTTCACTACACCAGCGATAGCGTCTGAGCCGTACAGAGCAGATGCGCCGTCTGTCAGTACTTCAACACGCTCAATAGCAGCTAATGGGATAGAGTTCAGGTCTATTGTCGAACCTGAGCCACGAGGTGCCATTCTGCGACCATTAATTAAAACTAGTGTGTAGTCAGAACCCAAACCACGTAAAGAAGCGGTTTTCATGCCACCGCCACCACCACCAACAGAGTCGCCGTCTGTAGTGAAACCTTGCATAGAAGGAATAGATTGGATTAAGTCACCCGCTGTAGCCAGACCTGAACGGTCAATAGCGGCACGGTCAAGTACCTGTACCGGTAATGCACCTTCAACATCAGTACGTTTAATACTTGAACCTGTAACCTGAATACGTTCTACATTGTCAGTTTCCTGAGCTTGTACTGAACCGGAAAAAGTGACGCCTGACACAGCGCCAAAAGCGACAGCTAAACCAACTGCTTTTGACAACTTACTACTTACAAACATTTTTTCTCCCTGGGCCACTGCGTAGTGGCTCTGTTTTACGGCAATCAACCTGGATGCTGATTGAAGCTACAACACGCCTGATTTGGGGCTTCCCCAAAACGGCGGCGGATAATAAATGTTATTTTTTATCTGGGTCAATGGCTTTTAGGCGGCAAACAGCTGAGTTAACTGGCATCTGCCGCAAATGGATGCGTTGTTAATTTATTGATAAAAATCAACAAGATAAATTTTTGAGTGCAAAACAATCAAAGCACAGAGATGCTAAAACAGGACAAAGGAACAAAATGAAGAAGCTATCTGGTTGTTTACTAAAAACAATTTTGCGGAGCAAAAGTCAACTGGTGAAAATTTCGGCGCTGCTTAAATAAGCTAAAATGGCTTTTTTTACAATCTTGTAAAAAAACCGAAGTAAACAGGATGAAAATTACCACTATCTAAATTAGTAGACACCCCGTACAAGCCAAGAAAAACGCGGGGTTCATTCTACAAGGAAAAAAAATATGACTCTAAGACCGGCTCAGGTTCCATTCTGCGCTGAAATTTGCAGCAGCTGTTTTCTTAATTTTGGCGCTGAGGTTTTCTCCGACAACCAGATATCTAAAAACGCCGGGCCGAAGTCCGGATCCGCCATAGTTCCCAGCAGTTGGTCGTTAAAATAAAACTGCACTGTGCTGTCAGGCATCAATACACAGCTTAACTGGTCACCTTTTTTCACATCAGTCCAAAGCTTATCAAGCTGTTTTGCCCACCCTCTATGTTGATCTGTCACAGAGCCGGCTAAATGCTCCCACTGGTCAACCGTAGCTTCAATAAAATCTGATTTACTGATGTCGCGTTGGTAAGTCAGTTCTAATACCAAAGGTGCACTCTGCTGGTAACTACTCCAGCGACCATCTGCAGTGTAAAATTTGGCCTGATACAGATCCCAAAACAGATAACTGAACTGGCCCTGTCCTACCAACCTGACATTATCTGGCATAGCCAGAGCTATAAAACTGGAAAAAAAACAAGAAATTATCAGTACTTTACGCATAAAACTTCCGGCTCCACCCTGATAAAACGCCATAACAAGCCCAGCAAACTGCCAGGGCAGCATAAGCTTCTGTTGTGCTGCTGACATACATATGGCCACTTAAAGCAGCTCCGCCCAGATAAGCCATAGGACCAGACACAGCAGCAATAAGTGCCGCTAACCAATAGTTCTGTAAGTAAGCCGAAAATACCTGAACCACCACCAGACTAAAGACCAGCCACAAAGCCAGCATCCAAAGCGGTAGCCAGCCAGCCCCACTAAAACTTAACACGCCAAAGTATTGCAATACGGAGTCCAGCGCTATACCTGTTGCTGCCAGGCCTAACCAGGCTAATCGCTCGGCCTGATTCGCACGCCATAAAGACCAGCATACAAACAGCAAGACCGGAAAAAGTAATAAGTTTTGAAATAGCACCAACGCAAACCAACTTAATTTAAAGCCTATGAGTGCGAACCAGTTCATAGCTGTCATGATTGACGCATACCAGATGCAACTTTGCAGCGCAGTGAATAAGGCAGCAGATTAAGTAAGTGCAAACTCCACACCAGCCGTTTCGGAAAACGTATGCGTTGCTGCTGAGTTTGCAATCCAAGGCGGATACGTGTGGCCGCTTCATCTACCTTTAACAGGAAAGGCATTTTAAAATCATTTTTTTGCGTTAATGGCGTGTCGACAAAACCAGGTTCAATCAAACAAACCCGGATTCCCAAGTCAGTTAAGTCCACCCTCAAGCTATCAGCGAAATAACTCAGAGCGGCTTTACTGGCGCCATAAGCCTGAGCTTTGGTAAAAGGAAAAAGATGAGCCAGACTGCTGACGATAGCTAAAGTAGCAAGCTCTGATTTTTGCAATAACGGCAATAACAACTTCACAGCTGTCACCACAGACTGAAAATTCAGTGCCATAGTCCGCTCAAAAATCTCTAATGGCAGCTCGGTCACGTCGACATAATCACAACTGCCGGCATTTAAAATAACTAAATCTAAAGCGGGGATTTGCTCAGCCAAATGACTTACAGCAGAGCTGAAAAGTTCAGTGTTAGTCAGGTCTAAAGGGAAGGCCTGAATAGAGTTGTACTCTTGATGCAGCTGGTTTAATGCGTTCACTGAACGCGCCACAGCTATTACCTGCCAGCCGTCTTTTGCATATTGAATGGCCAGCTCGCGACCTAAACCGGAGCTGGCACCAGTGATTAAACAATAACGGGACATAAACACAAACTCTTAGGGATGATGTTTGTGTATACGAACTATGTCAGCCCTTGGATCTTTTAATGAGATCCAGCTAACTCATGCAGAACCTGAGGTACAACCTTGCGACTCAAATTACGGATAAGCAGATAAAAGCCGGTAGACAACAGCAGGGTAAAAACACTAGCCCAAATCAGCTTATCCAGCGAGGGGTTATAACAGAGGAAATACAATAACTGGGCAACATTTAATACAGCTATAGCGTACAGCATAATTTCTTTATTGATACGATGCAGTACATAAGCACCTAATGGTGCCATCAATAACACCACAGGGTAAGCACATAACCAGGTTTGCACCTGATAAGCTGTTAACTCCTGATCCACAAAATGCCGATAGCCATAACCCAGTATGCTGATTGCGGCCATCAACATAATACTCATATGAGTAGCGACTTTTTCCTGCATCCGAAAACGCGTCACCAGCAAGGTATATAAAATAATATCGGCACCAGTGCCAAATAAACTGGCACACATACCACCTGCCACTAACATCAACAACAACAGAACAAAGTCCATGGGGTTATTCAGGTTTAACAAGGCCTGGCTGCCTCTGTGTTTACCAAAGCTGTACACCACTGCAAAACTGGTGATCAGGCTTAAAAACAGCGCCTGCATGATATACACAGGCAGTTGTTGCAGCAGTTGCATCCCAAGCACAAAACCAGCAAAAGCCACAGGGATAAAGACCAGCAGAGGCTTATAGGTTTTTAGCACATTGGCTTTGTGACTTAGGATATAAATACTGGCGCTGGTCATGCCAATACTTTGGATCATCAAACTAAAATCCCGCGCCATAATGCGGTCTATATTAAGAAAAATATTCAACACTGGAAAAGCGACGGCACCGCCGCCTTCGGGAGTCACTCCGGCAACAAAAGCTCCGGCGACCATAATGGCCGGGTAATACCAATGTTCCAGTAAAAAGCTCAGCTGATTAAACTGGTAAAAAAGCACGAACCACAGCATCAAAGCGGCAACAAACCAAAGCCGGAACACTTTGCTTTCGAACATCATCCATATCCGTTTTTTTAAGAGGAAGACAGCATAAAGCACAACTAAACCAGTTTCACCGATTTTGTTGTTATGAAATTTAAAGCTGTTGTTTTGCTGAGGAATTATGCGTTAAGCGTACAAATCCAGACTAAACATTTGCTGAACTTTTTCACGTTTTTCCTGATTGGCTAACATTTCGTAGGCATCTAAAGCTTGCTGATTACGCTGCTTAGGCTGGTCGTACATGGTGCGTTTCTGCGCTTCTTGTTCATCCAGCATGGACAAAGCCTGAGCGTCAGTACGCACACCAGTACCTGAGGGTACCAGTGCAGTGTTACTTTGCGGTTCGGCCTCAACGGCTTTGGTTTTGTTGCCCTGAAATACCAGCCCAACATTGGGACTCTTGGGTACATCGCGGCTAACGGCTATTGACATAACTGTTGTGAGTTCGCCTTTATGTGGTGCCAGTATAACTTGATGAAAAATTTCGCCAAGTCGCTTTTTATTCAACAGTATCTAAATCTTCAAACCCTAAGTCATTGCTGTTGCAGCAAGGCGACCAGGCTTCGAGACCCCGGGAGCATAGCTCACCTATGTGACCGGGGCGAGAAGGCGCAGTCAACGCCGCTGCATCTGCAAGGACGACGCCTCAAGACCCTAAGTC
>NZ_JAIWOI010000118.1 GCF_020217005.1 Rheinheimera sp.
CTTTTCACGCCGGAGAAATCAACGCCTCAACGGATTTTGAAGCGGCACTAGCTAAGGTTGATGTGGTGATACATACCGCAGCCAGAGTACATATGATGGATGAACAATCGGCCGATCCACTGGACGAGTTTCGTCAGGTCAATACCTTTGGCACCCTGAAGCTGGCCACCCAGGCAGCCAAAGCCGGCGTCAAACGTTTTATTTTTATCAGCTCAGTTAAAGTGAATGGCGAGCGCTCAGACTACAAAATGTTCCGGCATGATGATCAACCCGCACCGGAAGATGCTTACAGCCAGTCCAAGGCTGAAGCTGAAGCTGGCTTACAACAGCTGGCAAAAGATACCGGTTTAGAAGTGGTTATTATCAGACCACCTTTGGTTTATGGTCCGGGAGTAAAAGCCAACTTTGCCTCCATACTGAAACTGGCGCAAAAGAATTTGCCACTGCCATTCGGCGCCATTCATAACAAACGTAGTATGGTGGCTTTGGATAATCTGACTGATTTGATCATCACCTGTATCTCCCACCCTGCTGCTGCAGATCAAATTTTTATGGTCAGTGATGACAGAGATTTGTCCACGACTGAACTGCTGCAGATGCTGACAGAAGCAGCAGGCAAAAAACCACGATTATTGGCTGTGCCGCAAAATTATCTGATCGCTATAGCCACCTTGTTTGGCAAAAAAACTATAGCAAACAGACTCTGTGGTTCTTTGCAGGTGGATATCAGCCACACCAGAAAAGTTTTAGGCTGGACACCGCCTTTAAGTGTTGAAGAAGGCATTAAGCGCTGTTTTGTGCCAGATGTTGCATAAGTCGCCATTTACTTTTACAGATAATATTTCACTGCGCCAAGCCTTAAGAACTGCCAGTGACTGAGGATTAAACCTTGTTAAGATTTTTTGATGTACTGTTTTCGTTGTGCGGTTTTGTTGTTGCTTCGCCCCTGCTGCTGCTGTTGCTACTGATTGGTTACTTTGATACAGGTTCACCATTATTTTTACAAACCCGTGTGGGCCGCCATAAAAAAGCTTTTACGCTGGTAAAATTCAGAACCATGAAAAAAGATACGGCCTCCGTTGCCAGTCATCTGGTGAATGCCAATGCCATTACACCTTTTGGTAGTTTTCTGAGAAAAACCAAACTGGACGAATTGCCCCAGCTGTGGAATGTGCTCAAAGGCGAAATGAGTCTGGTGGGACCCAGACCTTGCTTGTTTAATCAGGAAGAGCTGATTGCAGAGCGCGAGCTAAGGCAGATTTTTGCGCATCGCCCTGGTATTACAGGCCTGGCTCAGGTAAATGAAATCGACATGTCAACGCCTGTGTTACTGGCGGAAACAGACAAACAAATGCTGGAAGAGCTGACTTTGAAACACTACTTTACCTATATACTGCAAACAGCAACAGGTAAAGGTGCCGGAGATAGAGTTAAAAGATAAGCCTCAAAAAAGCGGCATTCCTTAGATGCCGCTCTGCGTTTTTACAAAACTACTTGTTCAAATATTATCTCAAAAATGCATATTACTTCAGACGCTCAGCCAGCTCCTGCATACCTTGGCCTGACAGAAACAGTTCGGCAGCGGCTTCAGCACCATAAATACTGATATGCCCTCCATCGGCGCTGTAAGGGATTTTTTCGCTGGTGCTATCCCCTATAAACAACTGTTGCCTGCTGATCATCACAACATTACTGAACTGGGCTGCGAGCTGTTCTAATTGCTGATGCGCCTGCACAGCACTTTCATCAGCAGTGGTAGCTACAGTGCTGATATCAAAGGGACGGTGTAGAAATACAGATCGAACATAAAGTGCATTCACATTTTTATCGTATCGTTTTGGGCTTGGCATGATGACAACCTGCTTCACTTCTGAAGCTAACCATTTGATCAGCTCTTTTACAGCATCCATGTCGTTTTCGTTAAATACCGTTGCCCAATCGCCACCTAACACCACCAAATCATAGTCTTTTGCATGTGTTTTCAGAAAGGCTCTGTTCATCAAACATTGCTGATAGGCTGAACTGGATTTTGGTCCGGAAAAACCTTCACCGGAGGAAGGAAAACACCAGTTAGTTGTGACTGAGTTCACTTCGAGGGCAAGAAGATCTGCCACTTTATGCCAAAAAGGTTCGTATTGACCTGCAAAGGAATCACCAAAAAGTAATGCCTTTTTGTCAGCGCCTTCGCGACCTATGAGGCACTGCTGGCCTTTTTCTCCAACTTCTAATGATGACAAAGTATCCACGGAGTAAAAACACCAGCCGTTGTCGATACGGGGAAAGCTGGTAATTTCGGGGGCCAACACATTTTCATAACGTGATGTGTAGCCGTTTGTTAAATGTCCGCCAATACCAAACAACATAATCAACGCTGAGCCCAGTAGTGCCATTGAAAATATAGCGGTTCGGCCGATACGTTGTTTATTTCTGAACGGCTGTTCAACAAAACGCCAGCTGATATAGGCCATAGCAAATGTTAACAAGACCAGAGACAGGGTATGAAACGCATTTAGTTCGCCATCAAACCTTTGCTTTAACAGGGCAAAAATCGGCTGGTGCCATAAATAAGCACTGTAACTGACTAAACCTATGGCAACCAGTAGCTTGCTGCCGAGCACTTTCCCTATATGAGTATCAGCTGTACAAAACAGAATAATCAGGCAGGTGCCAACCACAGGCATCAAGGTATAAAAACTTGGAAAAGGTGTGTGTTTATCAAAGCTAAACAAGCTGATAGCAATCAAAACAACACCGAGGTAACAAAGTAGCTGCCTGAACTTAAGCCCTAATTCGGCTCCTGCGCTTTTATACATAAAAAAGGCAGTCAAGGACCCAAAAGCCAGCTCCCACCAGCGAAATGGCAGCAGATAAAACGCTGCTGAAGGAGCATTAGAACTGGCCCAGTGCGCAAGTAAAAGACTGGCAACAGCAAAAATAGTAAGCACTGTGACACAAGCCTTCAGACCAAAACGCCATAGTACTATCAAAAGCAGCGGCAGAATGACGTAAAACTGCTCTTCTACCGCCAGACTCCAGGTGTGCAACATCGGCTTAAGTTCTGTTGCCACGTCAAAATAACCACTCTCTTTCCAGAACAGCAGGTTTGATGAGAACACTGAAATAGCAGAATAACTTTGCGCAAAATCAAGCATATCTGCAGGTATTAACCAAAACCAGGCAAAAGGAATTGAAACAAGCATAACCAGAAAGAGTGCCGGAAGTATTCTTCTGGCACGACGCTCATAAAAGGTAAGAATGGAGAACTTATCTGAATTAATTTCGTTGATTAAAATGGAGGTGATCAAATAACCGCTGATCACAAAAAATATATCGACACCAACAAAGCCACCGCTAAAAAGCGAAAAACCCGCATGAAAAAAAATAACCGGAATGACGGCTAAGGCTCTTAAACCGTCCACTTCTCTTCTGTATATCATTTGAGACTCCAATCCCAGGAACATTCCATTCCATTACATTGCATTCAGAACAGGTTTAGAAAACAGCCGCCTGTTCCGAACACATTACCGCTTTACTTTACAAGCTCACTGTACAATTGGTGATAATTGATTGCCGCTTTTTGCATAGAATATTCAGAGTGAACTCTGTTACTGGCAAGTGCACCTAAAGCTTGCCTAGCAGCGCTATCCATATCGAATAAATGAGCTAACGCGTCACGGAGCGAATTGACATTAGCGTCACACAAAATAACTGTGTCTGCAGCCAGCAAAGCTGCATCTCCAACCTTGGTCGCAATACAGCTCAACCCAACCGCCATAGCTTCGGCTAAAGCGTTTGGGAAGCCCTCAGTTCTAGATGGCATTACAAAAGCGTCAAAAGCAGACAACCAAGCAGAGACATTCGACTGCTCCCCCGCGAGAATAATACGATCCGTTAACCCTGCCAGCTCAATTTTGGATTTAAGTTCCTGATTATTAGCATCACAATAACGACCGACCAGTATTAATTTCCACTCTGCTGTTTTATGCTGCGCTAAAGCTTCAATAAGAATGTCTTGACCTTTATCCTGGTGGTAACGACCGACTGCTCCTAAAACGAGTTCAGAAGATAATCCCAGTCTACTTCGGATTGAATCCCGCTCTTCAGCATTAAATTGCAGACTCTCAAAATTATAGCCGTTAGGTATAGCAATTAGTTTCTGTAGGTTATAGCCATAAGCGATATGTTTAACTTTGGCAGCTGCAGCGACACAAGTAATACGATCCGGAACAAAGGATGATAAACAAGCACAACATTTCATCACAAAGTAAGTAAATTTGTTCCCAGCCGGAACTTCGGTACACCGTATCGACCATATCAAAGGAATGCGAGGCATTGCCAGTTTGACGAGAGCGGTAAGCAAATCTGCATGATACATCCAGCTTTGTACCAGATCAGGCTTAATCCGGAGCAACTCTTGCCTTAACAACCAACAAGCTCGAAACATGTCAAGGCCACTCTTCATCCCCAAAGCAACGATGTTAACTCCCGCTGATTTAAACGCATCAGTTAAAGAGCCTTCAGTAGTAAGGCTTATAACTGTCACTTTGTCATAACGTTTAAGCTGCTCTTTACATAACCTAAGCAAAAACAGCTCAGCTCCACTTGGTTCTAATCCAATAATTACATGTACTAAATTCATTCTTTAACCGCATTAGAGACTTTAGAAAGTACCGACAGCCATTTTTGATTGCAGGCTGCTAGACTGTATTCTTTCTCTGCCAACAAACGACCTCTTTGGCCACACTGATCCCGTAAGACCTCATCCTCAATCATTTGACAAAGTAATTCCGACCAACCAGACAGTTCATTCACACCTAATCCCACCTTGGATACAGATAAAATCTCTGAGTTCATTCCCACATCTGATACAACCACTGGGACACGGCATGCCATATATAACAGCATTTTGTAACTACATTTACCTCTGGTCCATTCATTGTCTGCGAGCGGCATCAGACCAATAGACATATCCTGAATCGTCTCGACTTCGTTGTCAGGAGTCCATTGAGTAAAAGTCCATTGTTCTGGTTCTAGCAATTTAAATTCCGGTCTCTTATCTGAAACAATAGATAATTTCCAGTCTGTTTTTTTATCGAGCACTTTCTTCAGCTCTGCTTCAATAGCATAAAGATAATCAAAACCGCTGGAACTTCCTGACCACCCCATATATAAGAATGCAGGCTTAACAACCGAAGGTTTGAACCTGTTGGTGTCCACGGCAGTCGGGATCACCGAAATATTTTTGCTGTATTGGCTGAAATACTTGGCCAAAAACTGGTTTCCACAGACAATATGACTTGCTTGTAAGGCCAATGCTTTAGCTGCCTTTCCATTTCTGTACATAAAAATAGCGTCATCCACGTCGAGGACAACAGGTGCTTTAATGCAAGCCTCCACAGTGTATAACGTCGAAATAAGTTCCCGCTGAATAACCACGACGTCTGCTGAATTAATTACCTTTATCTGACGAACTCTGTGAACTAATTCACCGACAAGCCAAAACAAACGCTTCAGCAAGCCAACGGGCGGATAAGCTGATACTTTTGCATTTAGCTGTTCAAAAACATAACCGGCTTGCTGCCAGCCGCCGGCATATTGAGAAATACGAAATCTGGTACTTGGTATATTTTTACCTTGGGTAAGAGCAATTATCTTTTTCATCAGGCGATTCCGTGCTCTCTGTTTTTAAGGGCGTAATAGTAGTTTGACAGGACAATAATCAGTGGGAAAATAAAGACAAACCTCAAGGCAACAAACAATGGATATCCAAGGTCGGATAAAATCACAAAAATAAACAGCAGAATAGCAACAGTTTTTAGTTTCAAATTACTATAGAAAAAGCCAAAAACTAAAATAAGAACCAGCAGATAGCCTAAGAATCCAGCCCTAAGTACATATTCAGATAACAGGTTATCACCAAAAGCTAAGCTAGGATGATCTGTGAACCCCACCCCTACAAAAGGTGAATTGAATACATATTCATAGCTTCCGGCTAATCGGCTATCCAGCGTAAATCGTGCAAGCAGACCGTTATTCTTGCTTGACGCTACCGTAATAAAGCTATCCCATGCAAAAGACAACACGGTAGTAATTACGTCAATGTTAATACTGACTAAGGCAACTAATACAATTAAACTAATTAACCAGCCCCAGACTCCGAATGCCTTAAACATAGAGAACAAATAAATCAGTAACATAACAACAAATAAAATAAAGCCAGTGTTGGAGAGCAATAAGACCAAAAACACAGAAAATGAAATACTGGCAAGAAAAAGTGAATATCGAATAGCTTTAGAGTCAGCGATTCGCGCAAAAATGAACAAAATTAATGCAATAAGAAAATATGCAAAACCTGCCACAGAATGCGTTGCAAACATCAACACAGGTTTTTTGGCCCAGTTCATCATAAAATCAAAAAGGTCAGGAAACATCTGATAATAGGATTCCTGAAATGCAATAAAAGGTTTAAAGTCGAAAACTACTAAAAAACAAGAGATAAGTAAGATAATAATCAAGAATATGACGACTCTGCGTTGAGCTTTGGTAAAAACAACAGACTTTATATTGATTGAACACACTGATAAAAAAGTTACATAAGGTACCACTGCTCCCAATGTTATTTGGCTAAATGGAGAGAGTATTGTCATTACCGCAAGCAACAACATAAAGGCAAGAGATATAGCAAATAATGTGAGTGAAAGTCTCAAACTTCCGATCATAATACCAGCAAAAAACACTATCAAAGCAATCAGATTACCAATCAACGACAAATGAGGATTGATGACACCATTGATTGAAGTCGGGAAAAAAAGAGCGATCAGTAAAGGAATTATAATAAACCAACCTGAGAATTCGCTCTGAGTCTTAGTCGTATAGTGTACGCTAGTTGCGGTATCCACCATTCAGAACCCTCCGGTCTTTAAGATAAAAAACGCCCCCAATAATCAGCAGTGGCCATCGGATCGGATTCCATTCCGCAGTGCTCTTGCCCGCATGAAAACTAAAGCGGTAATAGTTAATTAAACTTTTCACCTTTTGCATAAAAGGTAACCCCATATGGGCCTGTTCTTCATACATTAAGCGCGTACCATTTGGACTTGCAACACGAATTTTAAGCATGGAGGCAGATAAACCATCTGGCAGCGGTTGAAAAACCCGCAAGGGTCGGTTAATAAACCTGGTTTTGTATTTTGTGGACAGTCTGTTCCAGACAATACTCTCTGGGATAAATTTTTCGCCTGGGAATTCAGGAAAAAGATGCTGCTGTAAATAACTGGTTCTGTTTATGCCCCAACGTTCAGCACTGCTGCGCAGCACCAATTGTTGCCATGCATCTGATACGTCTTCAATATCCGCAGAGTATTCTGGGCCTACAGCTTTACCATTTTCGTCCATACAACGGGCTGTGATAGTTGAAAATAATGCCTCTTCGCTTTCAGGTATAGCTTTGTACGCTTCGTAAAATATGGAAAAAGCGTCAGGTACGCACGAATCATCCGAATCAAAAACAAGGAACCACTGCCCTTTTGCGGAACTGATCCCTTTATTCATCGCAGTATGTTTACCACCATTTTCTTTACGGATGTAACGGATCGAAAAATCAGCCTGTGTAATCCATTGTTCAACCAGTTCAGAGGTATTATCTGCAGAACCATCATCGACAATAAGCCATTCAAAATTTTTGAAACTTTGTTGCAGCAGAGAGTTGAACACCAAATGCAAAGTATGGGCTCTGTTGTAGGTAGGAGTGAACACTGTCAGAAACGGACCTTTACTGGCCGAATGCAAATTATCTGGCAAAATAACGCTCCTTTAATAGCGTACGGCATTGGTAAAAATCGAAATACAACAACACTGAACCATAAACAACAACACCAGCAGCGGCTTTAACTAACATCGCGGCTGTAGAGTGATCAACGGAAATCACTGACACAACAGCAGCCATTAAAGCAGTACCAACCAAAATCTGGGCTAAGGATTTATAAGGTAGCCTTGGCATAAAAAATACTCTGCGGCCAAGTACTATACTCATCAAAAGCGCCACAGCAAAGCCAATACAGCTTGCATAAGCCGCACCAGAGAGGCCATAAAGTGGGATAAGTAGCATATTAGAAATAACCACACAGCATGCAGCTACTGCAACACAAACAAGCTGATAAAGCGTTGATTCAGCGATTTGAAAGGCGTAATCAAAATAATAAGACTTCACCACACTGAGCAGCAATGCCAGTGAAATAAAAGGAATAATAGCAGCAGCGCCTTCTCTGTATTCTTCGCCTAAAAACACAGCCGAAATTTCTGTTGCCAGCAAAGCGAACCCTACGCAAACAGGCAAAGCCAACGCTATAACCAGCTCACAGGTACTTTTAAGCTGCTGTTGCGCTCCCTCCACCCCATCAGCGGAATAACGAGCCATCACCAGCGGAAAAGCGGCCAGATGAACCACAATAAGCAAAGTACCTATCACATACTGAGTAAACTCATAAGCTGCTGAAAATATTCCAACGCTATGTGCACCAACGTAATGACTCAGAAACAGACGGCCCGATACATCGATAAAAAATATCATCAGGAAGGTTAAAGTCAGAGGAGCCCCATAACGAAACATTTGTTTTAACAGCGAAAGACGGACTTGTGATAAGCGTACTTTGCCCCACAGCGGCCATTGAAACAAAGTCGCAAGCAACAAGCTGATGATCAGCGCGATTAAAATACCTTCGACACCCAATCTCAGATAGACAGCACAGACGCCACCCATCAGCGCCAAACCACTTTTCACTGCTGAAGATATACCGTAACGCAGAGGATTGAGCGCAATATTATCCAGTCGAATACTCAAATCAAACCAGCCCTGTGAGGCGGCCAGCAAAGCCAGACAAGAAAAAACAATGGCAAAACCGGGAAACAGGTCAGGCAAAGGCAACAGCCAAAGCACAACACAAATAAAAATAGCCAGGCAAGCCCAGCCCCAAACTGCACTGGATAACCAGCGGATTTGTTCTTCCGCTTTCTGCTCGGGAATATATCTGCCCAAGGCCAGATTCAGCCATTGAAACAGTATGGCATTCATGCCCATAGCCACAGCTATGGTTAGCGAATAACGGCCGTAGTCTTCTGGGCTCAGTAGTCTTGTATACAAGACTATGGCCAGCATAGACGTAATAGCCGGAACAAATTTAGAAGCAAAATACAACAACGCATGTTTAGCAATCATAGCTAAAAAACTACACCAGTTTCGTCATGCAGTGCTCCAGCGCTTCAAGCCAATGCCTGTTGCTCAGACCATATTTATCTATAAAGCCTATTGAATTTAACACGCTGTAACAAGGCCGCTGTGCTGGTGTTGGATAGTCTTCAGTCCGTATTGGCTGCACGGCTACGGCCAAGCCCTTTAATTTACAGATATGCCAGGCAAAGTCATACCAGCTGGCGACTCCCTGATTACTAAAATGGTAAATTTCAGCCTCAGACAAGCTGTTATCCGCAAAATACAGCATCTTCAGAATGGCATCCGCTAGGTCACCGGCATAAGTAGGTGTACCTACCTGATCGGCCACAACTCGTAACTGCTGCCTTTCAGCGCCAAGACGTAGCATGGTCTTGACGAAATTATGGCCATATTCGCTATAGAGCCAACTGGTGCGGATAATGCCCCCTTTAACGCCTGATTGCAGCACGGCTTTTTCGCCCTCAGCTTTGGTCTGGCCATAGACTGATACCGGGTTAAGTTGGTCTGCAGGGCTATAGGGTCGGCAAGAAGTGCCATCAAACACATAGTCGGTGGAGATATGGATCAAAGGGATAGCATGCTCTTTACAGAGTTGCGCCAGTCTGGCCGGTAAAAGATGGTTAATCTCTGCGGCTAGCTGTGGTTCTTGTTCGGCTTTGTCCACGGCGGTATAGGCGGCAGCGTTAATCACAGCCACAGGTTCTAGGGCATCAAACAGGGACTGCAGAGCTTCAGCATCCTGCAGATCTAACAGATCGCGGCCAGGTGCAA
>NZ_JAIWOI010000119.1 GCF_020217005.1 Rheinheimera sp.
CATAATCCAGCTGCAATGCGGTCATTCTGTCCTGCAGACAACGGCCTAACTGCCCGCTACCCCCTAAAATAAGACAACTCATCGAAGATTCAACTCACTTAAAGTGCCTGCATTTGCATCTTTTGCAGATAACAGAGGAGCTTTAATAGGCCAGTCGATAGCGAGTTGAGGATCATTCCAGGCCAGACAACCTTCGTCCTGCGGAAAATAATAATCTGTGCACTTGTATTCAAAATCAGCAAAATCAGACAACACCTGAAAACCATGAGCGAAACCAGGCGACACCCAGAACTGACGTTTGTTTTCTTCCGATAAAATAACGCCTTCCCATTGCCCGAAAGTTGGCGAACCCGGCCTGATATCTACTGCAACATCATAAACTTCACCACGAACAACCCGCACTAACTTGCCTTGTGGCCGGGTTTTCTGAAAATGCAGCCCACGCAATACCCCTTTGGCTGAGCGGGAATGATTATCCTGGACAAAAAGTTGAGTAATGCCGGTTTCTTGCTGATAACGCTGCTGATGAAAACTTTCCAGAAAAAAGCCGCGGTCATCACCAAAAACTTTAGGTTCAATAATAAGGCAGCCATTCAGCCTGGTTTTAATAATGTTCATTTGTAACCTTGCAACACTTTTTTCAGATAAGCACCGTAACTGGTTTTGGCAAGCGATTCAGCCTGACGCAGCAACACTGTTTCATCGATCCATTTATTCCGGAACGCAATCTCTTCAAGGCAGGCTACCTTCAGGCCCTGACGCTGCTCTATAGTCTGGACAAAATGCCCTGCTTCCAGCAAAGAGTCATGAGTGCCTGTATCCAGCCAGGCAAAACCGCGACCAAGCAGGCTAACCCGCAACTTACCTTGTTGCAGATAGCTCATGTTCACGTCAGTGATTTCAAGTTCACCACGGGCTGAGGGTTTGATCTGACGGGCAATATTGACCACATCGTTGTCGTAAAAATACAAGCCCGTTACCGCATAATTAGAAGCCGGAACAGCAGGCTTTTCGACAATAGACAAGGCCTTGCCCGACTCATCAAAAGACACCACACCAAAACGCTCAGGGTCGTTCACATGGTAGCCAAAAATTGTGGCGCCTTCTGTCTGCTTTGCAGCAGCAATCAGTTTGTCGGAAAAATGCTGACCATAAAAAATATTGTCACCAAGCACCAGGCAGACGCTGTCGGAACCGATAAAAGACTCCCCAATGATAAAAGCCTGAGCCAGACCTTCAGGTTTAGGCTGCACAGCGTAACTTAAGTGGATACCAAAGTTACTGCCATCCCCCAACAACCGATGAAAAGCACTGGCATCTTCTGGTGTAGTTATAATCAGAATGTCCCGGATCCCTGCCAGCATCAGAACTGACAGAGGGTAATAAATCATCGGCTTATCATAAACAGGCAACAGCTGTTTTGAGGTTGCTATGGTAATAGGATGCAGCCTGGTTCCTGAGCCACCGGCCAGAATTATACCTTTCATTCGGATGACTCTCCTTGTCCTAAACGTTGCAGCTGATAACGGCCATCTACTACCTGACGCCACCAGTTTTCATTGTCCAGATACCAGCGAACTGTTTTTCTCAGGCCAGTTTCAAAACTTTCCTGTGGCGTCCAGTTCAGCTCTCTGGCTATCTTGCTGGCGTCTATGGCGTAACGTAAATCATGGCCAGGTCTGTCAGCCACATAGGTAATCAAATCCTTGTAAGCTGCTACCCCTTCAGGTTTTGCCGGTACGAATTCTTCCAACAGTTCACAGATCGTACGCACCACTTCAATATTGGTTTTTTCGTTGTGGCCACCAATATTGTAGGTTTCACCCACCTGTCCTTTCGAGACCACCTGATACAAAGCTCTGGCATGGTCTTCCACATATAACCAGTCCCGGATTTGCAAGCCTTTGCCATACACAGGTAAAGGTTTTCCTGCCAGGGCATTCAGTATCACTAGCGGGATCAATTTTTCCGGAAAATGATAAGGGCCATAGTTATTTGAGCAGTTGGTTAACACTACGGGCAAACCATAGGTGCGATGCCAGGCTCTGACTAAATGATCACTGCTGGCTTTACTGGCTGAGTATGGGCTGCTGGGAGCGTAAGGTGTTGTTTCGGTGAATAAATCGTCCGTGCCATGCAGATCGCCATAGACTTCGTCCGTTGAGATATGATGAAAACGAAATGTACTGCGTTGCTCTGCTTCCAAGCCGGACCAGTACTTACGGGCGGCTTCCAGCAATACGTAGGTGCCCACTATGTTGGTCTGAATAAAAGCTGCAGGACCATCAATAGAGCGGTCGACATGGCTTTCAGCAGCCAGATGCATCACGCAGTCAGGCTGATGGCTGGAAAAAATCTCTGCAACTTTGGCCGCATCACAAATGTCAGCCTGGACAAAAATGTAGCGCTCATTGCTGTCGACACTTTGCAACGACTGGAGATTACCGGCATAGGTAAGTTTATCCAGATTGATCACTGTGTTGTCTGTGTGCTGGATTAAATAACGGATCAGTGCCGAACCAATAAAACCGGCACCACCAGTAACCAAAATTTTCATAACCTTCAACCTGACTTAAAAAACAACCTGTCAGACGAATCAGCCACATGCCGATAGCCTGACATCAACTATACCCGTCGTATTTGAAACAGCAGCTTTGTTGACTGCACTCTCTCGAGCCAGTCACGCAGTGAGTCTATGCGCCCGGAGTCTCGAAGGCTTGTCGCCGCCCTGCAACTTCAAGTTTCCTGGGTATAAACACAGCTCACACTCAGCTTTATGCTAAAGGAGGTCAGAGCCTGATATCTGCTTCTTCTGAGCTCAAAACATACTTAAGGTCATACAGGACATGAACAGGTTTGGCAAAGGCTCTGATCTTTTGTGCGCCTAAGGCCCGGAACTCGTTGTGTGCCACGGCAACAATAACAGCATCGTATTCACCGGTTTTTGGCGCCTGCACAGGAGTGATACCATATTCATGCTGAGCTTCTGCCGGGTCGACCCAGGGATCGTAAACATCCGCATCCATGCCGTATTCTTTCAGTTCGCTGACTATGTCTACAACCTTGGTATTTCTGACATCAGGGCAGTTCTCTTTAAAAGTCAAACCTAACACCAACACCTTGGCACCATTGACATGAACGCGGCGCGCTATCATAGCTTTCACCAGTTGGCTAACCACATAACGTCCCATACTGTCATTGATTCTGCGGCCCGCCAGTATAACTTCGGGATGGTAACCAATAGACTGAGCTTTATGAGTCAGGTAATAAGGGTCGACACCAATACAATGACCGCCCACTAAACCCGGTCTGAATGGCAGGAAATTCCACTTAGTCCCGGCCGCCAGTAAAACTTCTTCAGTATCAATATTCAGTTTGTTGAAAATCACCGCCAGTTCATTGATCAGCGCAATATTTAAATCGCGCTGAGTGTTTTCAATCACTTTGGCTGCCTCGGCCACTTTGATTGAACTGGCTTTATGGGTACCGGCCACAATGATAGAGCGGTACAACTGGTCAACAAATTCAGCTACTTGGGGAGTCGAACCTGAGGTCACTTTTTTTATACTGGTAACTCTGTGCTCTTTATCACCCGGATTAATACGCTCAGGGCTGTAGCCAGCGAAAAAGTCAGTGTTAAAGGTTAAGCCGGATACCCGTTCTACCACAGGAATACAATCCTCTTCCGTGGCACCAGGGTAGACAGTGGATTCATAAACGACGACATCGCCCTTTTTAATCACTTTACCTATAGTTTCGGACGCTTTGATCAAAGGAGTTAAATCAGGCTGACGATGCTCATCTATCGGGGTTGGTACTGTCACAATAAACACTGTCGCCTTACCCAAAGTCTCAATATCGGAACTGAACTTTAATAAAGTGGATGATTTCAGTTCTTCAGAACAGACTTCAAGCGTGTGATCCACGCCGGCGTTAAGCTCCTTTATCCGGTGTGTATTGATATCAAAACCAATAGTCTGATACTTCTTACCGAACTCAACAGCCAAAGGCAAACCTACATAACCCAGGCCAACAACTACAATTGTTACATCGTTTAAATTATTCATTTTTACCACCACAACTAAGGTCTTCCTGACTTGTACACATGCCGGAATAACACTATCAAACAAGAAAACATAAAGCCTAGGATGACCGAAGCGACAACAATAAGCGCTCTCATAGGCTTAGCTTTCATTTCCGGAACTACTGGAGGATCTATGGTTTTAAACACATACTCACTGCGGACGTTAGCCAGCATCTTGGTTTTCATCTGCTCTTCTACTAAAGAGAACAGCGTCGCCTTAACATCCGCTATATTGGTTTCTTCAATTTGCTTGTTCAGATAGACAATACTGCGTTCTGCTTCACGCAGATCCCGCTGCCTTATTTCTTCATTAATATCTTTGATTAACAAGCTCAGCCACTGCGCAGCCAATTCAGGCGAATAATGCTCCAGACTGACTTTGATCATTTTAGTCAATTTATCCTGGCTAATTGAAAAGTTATCCATAAACGCATCGTGAGCTTCGAGTAAGGAGGGCTCGGGCTGAAAAGGCGGATTCACTTTACGTACCCAGGCTTTACTCTGAACATCATAGAGTTCAGGGTCAAACAACAATGCATTTGAACCCCTGTCCCAACCAGAGGTGGCCATCAATGGCACCAGCAAGTTGTGCCGTTCGACAAAACGACCGATAAAATCTCTCGACTTAATCAGCTCTAAACCCAGCGCTGTATTGTCTGTAGCACCACTGCCGCCCAGATTTAAACCAGCCATAGCGGCCAGGCCACCCAATTGGCCAGGTATATTCAATCCAGACTTTTCAGTGGCCGGAGTCAACACAGCCTCACTCTTGTACACATTCGCCAGACTCAATGAGTACAGCACTGAAAGCACTGCAAAAACTGCAGTGACTAACATAATGAACCATTTCCCCCGCCAGATGATCCTGAGCAGGTCGCTAAAGTCCATTTCATCTGACGCCGTATGAGTGCCGTCGTTATTTTTATCTGTCATTTTATTCTCTATCCTGAACCATCATTCCAAAGTGAATTTTGCTGCAGTTAAGTCAGCTTAGAAACTGTTGATTGCGGCCAACGCAACAGCACTTTGGTAGAAAATCTGTGTGATTGCAGTCCATACAGACAGACTATCTTTGAACTCGGTATCCAAAGGCACCACTATAGTGTCTCCGGGCATCAGCTTATCTTCGCTGATACTAAACCAGGATTTCTGGCCAGGCATATATACCGAACCATCAGCGCGGATCACATACACCCGTTCTTCGTCAGCGCGTTTACGGAAACCACCAGAAAGGTCAAGATAATCCTGTAAAGACAGACCCTTTTTAAACCTGTGGCTGGCAGTATGTTGTACTTCACCCACTACTGCTATTGAGGTATTAGTTGGCGGAACAAAAAGCTCATCACCGTCCTCAGCCATCAGGTCAAATTCAGTCTCGCCGTTCATAATACCTTCGAGATTTACCACCAAACGCCCTACAGGCTTGGTTTTCTCAATTTCAGCAATCAACATCATGGAATCTTGTGGAGATATAGCGTTCGCTTCAGCTGTTAGTGAACGGGACGCTATATCCGCTCTGAGTTGTTGGGCTAACTTACGGATTTGTTCTTCTTCACGTTCTTTGGTTTGTTTCCGGGTAAAAATGGCGCCCTCTGCTGAGGCGGTACTTTTTAAACCACCAGCGCGGGTTAAAATACTGGCAAGCGTTTCGCCTTGCTGGATAGTGTAAATTCCAGGAAAACGTACATGACCATAGATCCGGAACTGACGTTTTATGTTCCAGTTCGGAATAGAAAACACGTTCAGCGCATCGCGGCTCATCAGGCTAAATTCCTGTTCTTCTTTCACCGCTTTGGTTAAGTCAATATTAAAATGCGCAACCTGCATATCTGCATCAACAGATTCCTGAGTAGCGCGGGTTAATTCAGCACGTTGTAAATAAGCGCTATCTTTCAAACCACCAGCAGCTTCGATCAGCTTTTTCACTGAAGCCCGTTCAGGTAACGGATACTCACCTGGTACTTTAACTTCACCAGTCACCGAAAACAGCTTCGGACCTGTCACCAGTGAACTTCTGGATTTCAATTTGTTAAGTACAGGCAGTAGTAACTCTTTGCGGCTCAAATGCGGTGTTTTCGCCAGAAAATCAGGATTTGAAAACAAGGCGTTCAGCAGAGTGTTCAGTTCCATCACCAGCCAATTTTGTTCGGAACTCATGTCCTCTTCAGCAAAAGCAGGTGGTAATTCTTCACGCTTTTGTTTTTCTTCCAGCAGCATAAAGGCCTGATCGGTCAAAGCTTCGTAATTGAGTTTAGGTTCTGGCTTCTGTGCTGTTAACTGTGGCTCTGTTGCAACTGGTTCAACTGGCTTTTCCGCCTGAGGTTTAAACTGCTCTGATTCTGCAAGTTTTTCGCGGAAATACAAATCCAGTTTGGCTCTTTCAAAACTCTGGTTTTCCTGATGGAAGACCAGAATAAGGTCACGGGCTGACAACCGAAGATTGTCTGCCGACATTGGTTCTGTAATGGCTTGACCAAGATTAAACTGCAATACCTTGAGATCGCCAGCGACACTCTCTTCACGGATAATCAAGGCATAATCTAAATCAGCTGAAATATGTAAATCAGACCATAATGAAGTCAGCAGATCATTCACTCTCAAACCGTCACGCCAGGCGTAATGTCCTGGACGTACTACAGCACCTGCGATAGTGACGGCATTTTCAACACGGGTAGAGGTTCCGCCTACTCGCAATACATCCCCTTGCCTGACCATCTGGCCAAGACCTGCAGCGGCAGTCAAATCCAGATTTAGTAAATCACGCACGTTCTTTGAGTTGACTCGTTCCAGCACTGAACCCTGAGGATAAGCCGTTGCTTTCAGACCTCCGGCCATTGCCAGTAATTTAGCTACAGACTCACCCGGCATCACTTCATAAATTGCCGGGCGGTGCACTTCTCCTGAAACCTCAGCCAGAGCTTTAACCGGAGCAACAAAAACAACGTCACCGGATTGCAATTGCAAGTCGTTACGGGCATCGCCTTTTAATAGCAGATCATAGATATCGAAAGTAACTACAGTAGCGCCATTGCGTTTTACACTCACTTCACGCAGGCTGCCTATATCACTGATACCACCAGCCCGGGTTAAAGCCTGAGTGACGGTGGAAAGCGCTGGCACATTATAGCTTCCAGGCTTTTTAGCTTCACCAGCGACAAAAATGGTAATAGTTTTTAGCTCGCCCATACTGACGGCCACATCTACACCTAAAATTTGTTTTTTAATCCGGTCTGCAATCAGCGCTTTCGCTTCAGAAAAGGTAAGGCCTGCAACAACAACAGGTCCCAACTCAGGTAGCACTATGGTGCCGTCTCTTTCAATTAATAAAGACTCGCTGGAGCTCTGTTTACCGAAGATTTGTACCAGTAACTCGTCACCTGCCCCTAAAACATAAAAGTCAGGGACCGGAATAGAGGAATTGTCAGCTCTGTCACTTTTACCACTAAAAAGTGCGAGACCAAAACGTTGTGGCCCTTTGGTTTTTTCTTCGGTTTTATTGAAGTCGTTTTGCCAATTGTCTTCTGTGTCCTGATAGGCAAAAGCTTCAGAGTCTGCTGATTCTTTTGTTGTGGAGCTTGAATCCCGGCGATTCAGATCCGAGGAACTTAAACCATATTGCTTCATCAGCCTTTGCTGCTCTGCTTTCGGCAACTTTTTTAACTGAGCAATCATCGCTGGTGAGGCGGTAGTTGCAGCGTAGCTAAGGTTAACGAAAGCGCACAACAAAAAAAGACCGATAATTTTATTAATAGTTCTGATCACAATCAAACTCCAGATTGAAGACTTCAGGCACCACAGAAACTCCACTATTCTGTGTAACTGCCTGTATCATGCCACAGGCAGCCATACCAAAGGGCCAGCATTTTACACATAACCGGGTTATCTTAGCGAGTAAAAATCTGTAATACCACCCAGTGAAGAACAAAGCCAAAAAGCAATGGTCACGCCTGATTAATTACCAACCGAAGCGTTATTTTTTACATACCATGGCATAGCGACCGCTATCCCCTGCCCTATAGTATGACTTGGTTCGTAGCCCAGCTCAGACCTGGCTTTACCTATGTCAGCCTGAGAATGTCTGACATCTCCGGCCCTGAAATCACGATATACAGGTTGTTTTGTGTAGTCGACACCCTCAGCCTTTAAGCTGGTTGCAATAGCATGGAACAATGTGTTTAAGCTTGTTCTGTCTCCCACTGCTACGTTATACACCTCACTTTTTTCAGGGCTACTCAGTGCCGCCAGAATATTTGCCTGTACCGCATTGGCCACGAAACAAAAATCCCTGCTGGTTTCTCCATCGCCGTTAATGGCGACATCTTCACCAGCAATCATTGCTGCAGTCCACTTAGGGATCACTGCAGCATAAGCACCATGTGGATCCTGACGTGGGCCAAAAACGTTAAAATAACGCAACCCTACCGAATTGAAGCCATAGCAGCGTGAAAACACATCTGAATAGAGTTCATTGACATATTTAGTCACCGCATAAGGAGATAGCGGATTGCCTATATTCGCTTCCTGTTTAGGTAACGCGGGATGGTCACCATAAGTGGAACTGGATGCTGCATAAACAAAACGACTCACTTTATGTTCTTTGGCCGCAACCAACATATTTAAAAAACCTGAAATGTTGGTTTCATTGGTTGCAATAGGATCATTAATAGAGCGTGGTACTGAGCCTAAAGCCGCCTGATGCAATACATAATCGACGCCCTCGCAGGCATTCAGGCAAGCTTGAGGATCTCGGATATCTGCTTCGATAAACCTGAATTGTTGCCATAACTCAGCACCAACAATCTGCTGAACCTGAGTCAGGTTATGCTGTTTTCCGGTAGAAAAATTGTCCAGTCCTACGACTTTTTGCCCAAGTTTTAGCAGCGTCTCTAACAAGTTAGAGCCAATAAAACCAGCACATCCGGTGATTAACCAGGTTTTTGGAGCACGGATCAATTGTTGTTTAGCGTGTTCAAAAGCAATCATGTAATTTTCTTATTATCTGGTCTTTATAATTAGTTCGTGATCAAAGTACGGATAGCGGCAATAATTCTGCCACAAGCCTTACCATCGCCATAAGGATTATGCGCAAAGCTCATCTGCTCATAATAAGCCTTGTCTGTCAGCAAGCGACTGACCTCTCTGACTATCACAGCAGCGTCAGTTCCGACCAGCTTGACCGTACCAGCAGCTACAGCCTCGGGACGCTCTGTGGTGTCCCTCATCACCAGCACAGGTTTACCTAAAGAAGGCGCCTCTTCCTGAATACCTCCAGAGTCTGTTAATACAAGGGTACTGCGGCTCATCAGATAGACAAAAGGCAGATAATCCTGAGGTTCAATCAGGTGCACATTGGAAGTATCACTTAATAAGCGAAACACAGGTTCCCGCACATTAGGATTTAAATGTACTGGGTAGACCACATCTGTATCCGGAAATTGCTGAGCTATTTGTTTTAAAGCGGCACAAATTTGTTCAAAACCAGAACCAAAACTTTCTCTTCTGTGTCCAGTCACTAACACCATACGCCGGCCATTTAAAGCATAAGGAAACTGCTGTTCAAATTTTGTTGTCAACTGCGCGTCTGCATCAATTTTTGCCACCACCTGATGCAGCGCGTCTATCACAGTGTTTCCTGTGACAATAATATTGGCAGGATCCGTATTTTCGTTCAGCAAGTTCTGCTTCGAAGTATCAGTTGGCGCAAAATGCAAACGGGTTAACGCACCTGTTAATTTGCGATTGGCCTCTTCCGGCCATGGACTATAAATATTGCCGGTACGAAGACCAGCTTCGACATGACCTACAGCTATCTTTTCATAATAACAGGCTAAAGCGGCAGCAAAAGTTGTACTGGTATCGCCATGCACCAGCACTATATCCGGTTTAAAATCGCGCAATACAGCTTTAATGTTTAGA
>NZ_JAIWOI010000120.1 GCF_020217005.1 Rheinheimera sp.
AGAATACTGGTTGTAACATCGTACAAGTCCTGTCCGGCTTTCATGATAGCCAAATCGTAGTCGGGAACTATGTCAAACAACTTCAATACCTGATCAAGCATCTCCCTATGTTGACCCGTTACACAGACTTTACTGTCGATCCCAGCAGTATCTTTTAATAAATTCACTAAAGGTGCCATTTTGATGGCTTCCGGTCTGGTACCAAACACACTTAAAACTTTGATCATTGGTATTTCCATTAAACTGAAACTATTGAAATGGTATCAGAATTTATCACAGGGAGGCAGAGTAAAGTGCTATAGCTGAACAGGAACTTAAAACCTCGACTTCAGCACAGGTTCTTCACAGTAACCCGGAACAAAATGCACCGCCTGCTACCCCAGCGTTACCTTATATCCTTTGGTTTCCAGTTTTGTCTTAAGTTCCTGTTTAGCTTCACGATCTCCATGAACTAACCTGATTTGAGCCGGCGCTTTTTGCATTTGACTGACAAAGTGTAATAAGTCGCGTTGGTCAGCATGAGCTGAGTAGCCACTAAGCTGAATAACCTGCGCCCTGACCTGGTAGTCCTGCCCATCTAGCTTGAGAAAACCAGTTTTCTGACCAAGCTGCAACAACTCAGCTCCTGGCGTACCTCTGGCCTGATAGCCGACAAATAACACCTGATGCAAAGGAGAGCCCAATAAAGCTTTGAGATAATTCACTATCCTTCCACCAGTACACATACCGCTGGCGGCAATTACAATAGCGGGACGGCCAGTCTCTGCGAGGTACCTGACTACTTTTTGATGATCTTTATGACTATTTACAGTCAGCAGTTGGTCAAATTCGAGGGGGTGGCGACCAGAATCCAGCCGCAGTTTTGCTTCCTGATCCCAGTACTCTCTCAATTGTTGGTAGACAGCAGTAAAGCTGGCTGCCAGAGGAGAGTCGACAATAATATCAAGCTCAGACCAGCTTAAGCCCTGATACAGGTCCTGACCTTGCATCTGATGAATAATATCTTCCAACTCATACAGCAATTCCTGCGTACGTCCAATGCTAAATGCAGGGATCAAAACAGTTCCTTTGTCAGACAGGGCTTTTTCCAACACAAGTTGCAGGCGCTGCTGACGTTGCTTGCGATCCGGATGATTTCTATCACCATAGGTACTTTCCAGTACCAGAAAATCTGCACTATCTAGTGGAGTAGGATCGGGTAACAAAGGTGTGTCGCGAGCGCCCAAATCGCCGGAAAAAACTGCTTTGAACCAACAGTCAGAGACCAATTCGGCAGGGGTTTGATGAAGAATCTCTACATAGGCTGACCCTAGTATATGGCCAGCATTCTGAAACCGAACTTTAAGGCTCTGTGCAACCCCCTCTAAATCATACCAGGTGTCATAAGCACAGGGGCGCAACTGGCGGGATACTGCTTTAATAAAGGTTCTGATTAGATTTTCATCTTTTGTGATGCCCATTTTCAGCGCATCTTCCAGTACCAATGGTAGTAACAAAGCCGATGCTTTGCTGCAATAAATTGGGCCAGTAAATCCTGCAGCTATTAAGTAGGGGATGCGACCGGCATGATCTATATGCACATGGGTCAGTAATAAGGCAAGAATGCCGTCCAATGGAAAATCTATCTGAGCAGAGTCTGAACCGGATTTGCCTCTCCCCTGCTCAATCCCCTGAAATAAACCACAATCAATCAGGACACTGTGCTTGTCATCAATAAAATACTGATGGCAAGACCCTGTCACTCCGTCCACTGCTCCATGATGTAACACTGAAGGGTTATACATAGCAGTTCCCCGAAGCGGGCTTAGTTTGTTTCAAAAACTATAGCATTGACCTTACTTCGTCTGCTTGTGGAGGTTGAAAAGAAGTTCAGCTTCTGCCTGTGGTAGTTCACATTCCAGCATGATTTCTTCAATACTGGAGCCAAGCTGAACCATTTTCATAGCCCTGCTATAAATCTTTGATTCAGGATCGAACAACTGCAGCGATTTTTGTTGTTCAGCTAATTCCGCCACCTGTTGCATGCCCTGCCCCAAGTGACTTTCGAGACTTAATACTCTTTGACCAACACCAATGACGGTAGAACGCAGCTCTTCAACGTCCTGATAAGCACGCTTTAGCTGCTCGGCTTGTGTTGATACCTGTTGACGTAACTGTTCCAGATTTTGTTGCTGCTGCCAACTGGCCGCTGCGTTTTCGTTGATCACACTAAGCAGCTTTTTACTCTGACGTGAAGCAACCACAGCCATCCCTACTGACAGTAATAAAATGGCTACTATTCCAAGCAGCCATATCCAGGAAAAATCAGTCACAATATTAGCCATTAAATGCTACGGATCTCTTCCCATTCGTCATCGGACAGCAGCTTATTCAGATCCACCAGGATCAACAATTCGCCGTCACGATTCGACACGCCCTGGATAAACTTAGCACTTTCGTCAGTGCCTACATTCGGCGCAGTATCTATTTCAGATTGTTTCAGGTAAACCACTTCGGCCACACTGTCGACCATTATGCCTATGACCTGACGCTCTGACTCAATGATCACAATACGACTATTGTCTGTCACTTCTGAAGGCGGTAATCCAAAACGAGCGCGGGTATCAATAACAGTTACCACGTTACCACGCAAATTGATAATACCCATCACGTAGTCAGGAGCACCCGGCACAGGAGCTATGTCTGTATAACGCAAAACTTCCTGCACTTGCATAACATTAATACCGTAGGTTTCTTCCTGCAGTTTAAAGGTTACCCATTGCAGCACTAAATCTGTGACTTCTTTTGTTTTAGCGGATTGCGCTGTTAAATTACTCATGCCTAGCTCCTACCCAGAAGTTAAATGCTTTACTACTCAATCATTGCTGACTATTCATTCCCTTCGCTAATAAAGCGACCAGGGCATCGACATCCAGCAAAGCACACATATGTTGTTTAATTAAGCCAGCGAGCCACGGCCTTTTGCCTTCAGTTTCCCGCCACTTAACGTCGTCTTGCTCTAAGGCTATTGTATTTACCAAAGTATCACAAGCCAGGCCCCAATGGCTATTACCCAGCATAATAACATATTGATAGTCTAGCCTTTCTGCGAGTTCCTGATCATATTTTTCTGGCATCACCCAACGGGCTGTATCCACCACATTGATCTTTTGTTCCCGGTATAACATGACACCTTTTAACCATTGTGGTTGGCCAGGTAAAGACTTGATCGGCATTATTTTATGAATACCGCCCAGAGCTTTCAAAGGCAACGCCACTTTGAGTCCTGCCACTGTAAAAAACAGCGCTTGAAACCTGCCCTTTCTGTACTCTTTCACTACAGGTTCTGCGGCTTTAACAGTGGGGGCAACAGTTGCAACCTTCGCCTGTTCAACCACAGGTGGTACTGGAGCTACAACCGGAGTTTTTACAACAGGTGTTGCCACTGGTGCTTTTACAGCTGGTTTTGTAATGTCCGGAGCTTTAACAGGAGCAACCACTGGAGCAGATACCGGAGCCAGCAATTGATTTAGTTGCTGTTTCTTAGCTTCCTGTAGAGGTGTGTCAACCACGTCATCCGTCAATAAAGCATTCAGATAATGCTTCATAACTTTTTGGCTGGCTTGCAAATCACTCATCTTAGTTCTCCGGCGCTAACTGTAATAAATAAGTTAGCAACGTATTGTAAGCGAACACACCCCGGGACTTGGGAGCGAATACCGGGGGTGGAGTCTGTGCCAGGCTGGCGTCACGAAACTTGGTATCTATAGGGATCACCGCAGACCAAACTCTGTCCTGGTACTGAGCTTTTAGCGCTTTGTAAGCGTCCAAAGAGGCCTTGGTTCTTTTATCGTACATAGTGGGCACTATGGTAAAAGCATAATCCTGAGGTGACGAGCTATGCATCAGTTGCATAGTGGCAATCATGCGGTCCAGCCCCTTCAATGCCAAAAACTCAGTCTGCACCGGTATTAGTATACGGTCACAAGCCGCCATCGCATTCACCATCAGAACACCAATCACAGGCGGACAGTCAATCAGCACGTAGTCGTAATCTTTTTCTATTTTTTGCAGTGCCTTCTTCAGGATAAGGCCCATGCCGCCTTGTTGGCCATGAGAACGGTCTAAGGTCGCCAATGCCATGGAAGTTGGCAAAATATCCAGATTTGGCATACCGCTAGGGCATAGTGACTGCAATATTTCTTCGCCGGTAATGTCCTTACCTCTTAGAAAAATGTCGTACACACTCACTTCCAGTTCTTCTGCATCAATACCGAAGTAATAGGTCAGCGAACCATGAGGGTCAGTATCTATGAGTAAAACACGATGTCCACGCTGAGCAAGCAAAGCGCCTAAGGTGACTGTAGTGGTAGTTTTTCCAACTCCACCTTTTTGATTTGCAATAGTCCAAACAACCAATTTACTGTTCCTGCTGATTAGGTGGCTCTTCTTCGCCCGGTTCTGGCGGTCTTGTCGTGATCCGTATGCCACCATGAGGTAAGCGGAGCACCCGTATTTTTTGCTTTTCCTGCACGGCAGCTTCTTCAGCAGCCTGCTGTGCTACTTGTTCAGGTTTAGCTGGTTGTGGTGGTGTATTAACCACAACAGGCTCGTAAGCATACTTTGATAAAGCTATCACTACTTTACGGTTTTGGCTGCGTCCCTCTGCACTATTGTTATCTGCAAAAGGCGCATACTGGCCATAACCTTCTATTGCCATACGCTGCGGAGCTAACCCAAGTTTTTCTAACAAACGGACTATAGAGGCAGCTCTGGCTACAGACAATTCCCAGTTGGAAGGAAACTGCTCAGTATGGATTGGCACTGAATCAGTATAACCCCGCACCCTGATAAAGTTATTGGTCTGTTTTAAAATCCCGGTCAATTCCGTCATCACAGCCGAAGCTGAACTAGTTGAGCTGGCGCTTCCGCTGCTGAACAATAACCCGCTGTTGAGCTCGACAGTCAACCAGTCTTCGTCCAGTGTCACTTTTGCCAAACCCGACTCCACCAGGCTACGTAAAGCTCTGTTGATATCTTTTTGCATCCCTACTAAAGGACTGCCGAGTTTAGTACTATCAATATGTTCCAGTTTTGTATTATCTGCCAGCAAAGTAGGTCCTGTTGCTTCTTCTAAGCCAGAACCATAGAGTTCAAAGTCAGTTTGCGGCTGTATATCGGGCTGGACTGACTGGCCCTGGATCCCTTTCTCCGTTTTATCTGTAGCTTCAACAAAAACTTTTGAGATAGTGTCCTGCAATTTTTTAAATTGCTCTTTTTCCATAGTGGCCATGGAATACAACACCACAAAAAGCGCAAATAACAACGTCATGTAGTCAGCATAAGATACCAGCCAACGCTCTGAATCTGATTTATCTCCTTCACCGGAGGCTGAACGGCGAGGCCTGTACATCTAATGAGCTCTATAGGCCAACAGTTTAGATTCAACACTGCGGGGATTCTCCCCAAGCGCAATTGAGCACAAACCTTCGATCACCATCGAATGAAACAAAGCACGCTCTTCCACTAAGACTTTAATTTTATGGAACACAGGTATAAAAACAAAATTAGCTAAACCTACGCCGTAAATAGTAGCAACAAATGCCGTAGCTATGCCCTGGCCTAATTCGTCTGGATTCGAGATATTAGACAAAGCCAGAATAAGCCCAAGCACGGCACCAACAATACCTATGGTCGGACTATAGCCCCCCATGGCTTCAAAAACTTTTGCAGCTCTTAGCAACCTTTCCTTTTCCAGGTGCAGTTCAGTATCAAGAATTTCCTGCAAAATTTTAGCTTCTGTGCCATCTACTAATAAATTGAGCCCCCGCCTTAGCAATGGCTCCTGTTCATCCAGAGCATCTTGCTCCAACGATAAAAACCCATGCAGTCTGGCTGAGTTCCCCCACTGAGTGATACGTTCTATAGTGGTATCAAAATCCAGCTTCGGTGGAGTGATAACCCAAGGCAGCAAACTCATACTCAATCTAAATTGCGAAGAAGGACTTTGAATTAATACCGCCCCTAAAGTCCCGCCAAACACAATAAAAAAGGCAGGCCAATGCAACAAAGTAAATACATCGCCGCCTTCCTGGCTAAAGCCACCTACTATAGCCACTAACGCAATAAAAACGCCTGCTACAGTTAACTTATCCATGACCCACTTCCGCCACAATGCGGGCGGCAACATCAGACAGTGCCACTTCGAGATCCGTTAACCCTGCGGCAGTAACAGCTTGTGGCATACCATAAACCACACAACTGGCTTCATCCTGTGACCAGATGCGGGACCCTGATTGCTTCAGCAAACGACAACCTTCGCGTCCGTCCGAGCCCATACCAGTCAATACTATCGCCAGCACTTTGTCGTGAAAGACTTTGGCGGCAGTACCAAAAGTGATGTCAACACTGGGTTTGAAGGTAATACGGGGAGAATCATCTTCACGAACCCTAAGTCTGGCCTGATTTTCATTTCCATCGAGTAGCATTTGTTTGCCACCTGGCGCCAGATAAGCAACACCTGGCCTCAAAGCGTCGTTATCTGCGGCTTCCTTGACTTCGATTTTTGCCAAACCATTTAATCTACTGGCAAAAGCGCCGGTAAAGGCTGCTGGCATATGCTGAATCAACACTATAGGAAGCGGAAAATTTGCTGGTAAAGCTGTAATAATTTGCTGTAACGCGACTGGACCACCAGTAGAAGTACCGATAGCAACCAACTTGTAATTTTTTCCACTGGCGTCAAAACTACTGCTTCTGTGAGTTTCGGAGCGCTCAGCACGGTTTTGTAATTCAGCCCGTTCAGCTAAAGCTCTGGCGGCCAGACTTTGAGCCAGAGGTGCTCTGGCTGGTATTGCTGTCGTTCCGGCTGAAGGCGTTGAGGTTGACGGTGTTCTGGAAGATAAAGCCGAACTTGCAGCCCCGGTTAAACTTGAAGGTCTGCTGATCACCCTACGGCGGGCTACAGTTTTTACGCGCTGACGCAGTACATCTGCAGCCTCAGCTTTATCCCGCGCTATATCCTCAAATTTCTTCGGTAAAAAATCTATCGCACCTGCTTCCAGCGCATCCAAAGTGGCTTTTGCGCCTTCATGTGTCAGTGATGAAAACATCAGTATAGGTGTGCGCTGCACCTTCAGGATTTCGCGCACAGCAGAAATGCCATCCATAACCGGCATTTCGATATCCATCGTAATGACGTCTGGTCTTAAGGCTAAAGCTTTCTCCACCGCCTCTTTACCGTTATTGGCGGTGGCAATGACCTCTAACTCGGCATCCTGACTCAGTATTTCCGTCAAACGGCGACGGAAAAAACTGGAGTCATCAACAACTAATACCCTTATGGTCATAGTGCACTCTCTTAAGCTGAGAATTTGTCAAAGCGATCAAATTTTATTTTAGAGCGTTTGGCATAATGCTTCAGCAAGTTAGGTACATCGAGGATCAGTGCTATACCACCATCCGATGTGATGGTAGCACCCGCCATACCCGGAGTGCCTTGCAGTAAAGCATCCAGAGGCTTGATCACTACTTCTTCCTGACCAATCAGAGAATCCACCACAAAACCGATTTGTTGTGTTCCGATCTGAACTATTACCACATGACCTTGTTCGCGACGTATTTTCTTACTCGAACCTTTAACCAGCCAGTGCTCGAGGTAAAACAGCGGGATAGCTTTGTTCCGCACTACTATCGTCAGCTGACCGTCGACATTGTTGGTCTTAGCTAAGTCCAAATGGAAAATTTCGTTTACTGTGGCCAATGGTAAAGCGAAAGTCTGCTCACCCACTATAACCATCAACGTCGGCAGTATGGCCAGCGTCAGAGGAACCTTAATTTCTAATAAAGTACCCTGACCTAATTTTGAGTTGATATGCACAGTACCGTTGAGTTGGGTAATCTTGGTTTTCACCACATCCATACCCACACCACGACCAGAAATGTCTGAAATCTGTTCTTTGGTAGAGAAACCAGGTGCAAAAATCAGGTTAAAGGCTTCAGTGTCCGACATACGGGCCGCTGCATCGGGATCCAACACGCCACGTTTAATGGCGATAGATTTTAATTTTTCCGGATCCATACCGGCACCATCGTCCTGAATGGTCAGTAAAATATGGTCGCCTGCCTGAGAGGCTGCTAACCTGACCAAACCTGTCCGAGGCTTACCCGCTTTAACACGCACGTCTGGCATTTCAATGCCGTGATCCACTGAGTTCCGTACTAAGTGGACCAAAGGATCGGCCAGTGCTTCCACCAGGTTCTTATCTAAATCTGTTTCTTCGCCTTCCAGCTCAAGGTTAATGTCCTTTTGCAATGAACGGGCTAAATCGCGAACAACGCGTGGGAAACGGCCAAATACTTTCTTGATTGGCTGCATCCGGGTTTTCATTACCGCGCCTTGTAAGTCAGCTGTAACTACATCAAGGTTGGCGATAGCTTTGCTCATTTCTTCGTTTTGCGCAGAACCAGACAGACTCACCAAACGGTTACGAACCAGAACTAATTCACCGACCATATTCATAATCTGGTCAAGGCGTTTGGTATCTACCCGTACTGTGGTTTCCGGTTGATTCGCTGCGGCTTTAGGATCTGCATCCGGATCTTTTGGCGCAGCGGCAACAGGAGCTGCCTTAGGCGCAGCAGCTGGCGCCGGAGTTGCAGCTTTTACTGGCTCAGTAGCTTTCGCTACCGGCGCATTAGCCGCAGGCGCAGGCGCAGCTTTTGCCGCAGCAGCTGCTGCTTCTGCCGGCCCTACCGGTGCTTTGCCTTTGCCATGTAATTCATCCAATAAAGATTCAAACTCATCTTCTGAGATATCATCTCCACTGGCGGTATTTGCTTTTTCTTCCGCTTTAGCCGGCGCTTTTTCTACGGCTTTAGGTGCAGCAGCTGCAGTCTCACCGGGAATAAAGGAACCCTGACCATGCAATTGATCCAAAATGGCTTCAAATTCATCGTCAGTGATATCTTCGCTGGCAGTTTCTTTGGTTGCAGGAGGAGGCAGATTCGCTGAGGTATCACGGCCTGGTGCACCACTGCCATGCAATTCATCCAATAACGATTCGAACTCATCATCACTGATTTCATCAATGGAAGAGGAGCTTTCCACAGCAGGTGCAGCAGCAAACTCAACTACTGCATCAAACTCTTCCATGCTGATTTCTGGCTCTGGTTCAGGTTCTGGGGCTGCAGCGACAGCATGATGAGCCTGCTCATCTTCAGACTCAGGCATACTCAGTCGATGCAAGGCTTCAATAATAGCTGGATCAGCAGGCGTCAGCGGTTCGCGGTTTTGCACATCAGCAAACATGGCGTTGACCGCATCCAGGGCCTGTAAAATAACATCCATCAATTCTGCAGTAACACGACGTTTGCCGGTCCGCAAAATATCAAACACGTTTTCGGCGCCATGGCAGGCGTCAACTAATTCAGTCAGCGATAAAAATCCAGCGCCACCTTTGACAGTGTGGAAACCACGGAAAATGGCATTTAATAAATTTGCGTCATCCGGATTATTTTCCAACTCAACCAACTGCTCTTGCAGTAGTTCAAGGATCTCGCCGGCTTCGACTAGGAAATCCTGTAAAATATCCTCATCTAAATCAAAGCCCATGCTACAGCTCCCCTTTTAGAAACCTAAACTTGATAATAAATCGTCCACATCATCCTGACCGGACACCACGTCATCACGCTCAGCTGCGTCAATAATAGGACCTTCAGCCTCGTGACCTGCTTTTGGTTTTTTCGAAACGGCTGCGGGTCGTTCTTCCATACTTAAATTGGTTTGGCCAAAGGCCGTTAGTAAACCAATCAAGCTGTCTTCTACTTCCCGGACCAGCTCAATAACACGCCGTAAAATCTGGCCTGTTAAATCCTGATAATCCTGAGCCATCAATACTTCGGTCAGTCGTGCATGTAAGGTAGCAGAGTTTCCGGTCGCTTGATGCAAAAAGCCATCAAGATTGTGGCACAAGGCTTTGAACTCTCCGACTTTTAAGTCACGGCTCATCAATTTTTGCCA
>NZ_JAIWOI010000121.1 GCF_020217005.1 Rheinheimera sp.
TTTCGGCAAAATAGATTGTAGATGGGTGTTGAGCTCGTCGGCGATAGGAAGGCAGTTTTCGACCGCATCCATAGTTTTGTTGGCGGCTTGCTCTGTCATATCTATAACGTGATTCAGCCGTTTTTTTGCATCAGGAATGTCATCTTCCAGCAAAGAACTTAAGGACGGGTCAATTTGGAAGCTTTTCAACGAGTCGTGCAATTGCCGGGTCAGTTTTCCAACCTCGGCAAACAACTCGGAGGAGCCCGGTACAGCCAGCTGTTGCACTAATTCATTCGCTGCGTTGGTTTCACCAAACTCCAGCAACTGAACCAGTTCACGGGCCTGCTCTAATGAAATCAAGGGTGCCGTAGCTACAGACATGGTGTACTCCTTTGTCAGTTACGGTTTAACCCAGGCGTTCAAATACTTTAGCCAGTTTTTCCTGTAAGGTTGCAGCTGTAAAAGGTTTAACTATATATCCGTTCACGCCTGCCTGAGCAGCAGCGATAATTTGTTCCTTTTTCGCTTCTGCGGTCACCATCAACACAGGAATATGCTTCAGCTTGGCGTCGGCACGAATTGCACGTAACAAGTCGATACCCTGCATTCCAGGCATGTTCCAGTCTGTGACTACAAAATCAAAATCACCGTTTTGCAGCATAGGCAATGCTGTGCTGCCATCATCCGCCTCAGACACATTGGTAAAACCAAGATCTCTTAACAGGTTCTTTATAATGCGTCTCATGGTTGAGAAATCATCAACCACAAGAATTTTCATATTCTTATCCAAAATCCCCTCCGGTGAGAGCCCAAGCTGGACTAACTCAAACTATTACAACCAATCCTGCATCCTGGAGCGCAAGCGCACCAGCGCCTGACTATGAATTTGACTGACTCTGGATTCGCTGACATCCAGCACAGCACCAATCTCTTTCAAATTTAGTTCGTCATTATAATACAGCGACAACACTATAGCTTCTCGTTCCGGTAAGCTACTGATATTTTTTATCAACGCCTGTTGAAATGCATCAGTTGCCTGTTGTTCGTACAAATGATCATCATCTTTATCATTTGCCGTGACTAACACATCGTCCGAGATGCCCAGATCTTCGATCCCAATAATGCGACCACTACTGGCGTCACTGAGCATATGATGATACTCATCTAAAGATATATCAAGTTTTTCAGCAACTTCACTATCTTTTACATCACGACCCAGTTCAGATTCAAGTTCTGCTATGGCTTCAGCTATCATACGGGAATTACGGTGCACTGAGCGAGGAGTCCAGTCGCCACGGCGAATTTCATCCAGCATGGAACCGCGAATGCGAATCCCTGCAAAGGTTTCAAAGCTGGCACCTTTACTGCCATCAAAATTTTTCGCTGCTTCAATCAGACCTATCATGCCAGATTGAATTAAATCGTCCACTAATACGCTAGCGGGTAAACGAGCTAACAAATGGTAGGCAATACGCTTTACTAAAGGCGCATGCCGCTCAACCATTTGTGTCAGATGATCCGCGGCGCCGTAGGCCGCTAGTTTGCTATTCAAACCAGACCTCTCGCTTCAGGTTGTTGCACCAGTTGCTCCAGAAAAAACTCCAGGTGTCCTGACGCGACGGGCGGGACAGGCCACTGTATTGCTCGGGTAGCCAGAGTTCGGATAGCCAAAGAAGCCGGAGTTTTCGGAAAGGCATCAACAAAAGCTTTTTGCTTACGCGCCGCTTTTCTGACGTTTTCATCAAATGGAATAGTGGCTACCAGTTCTAAAGTCACATCCAGAAATCTGTCTGTGACCCTACTTAGCTTAGCAAACAGTTCCTGACCTTCTTTCAAGCTGCGTACCATATTAGCGACTATTTTAAAGCGCTGCACACCATGCTCACGACTTAAGATTTTCATCAAAGCGTAAGCATCAGTAATGGAAGATGGTTCATCACAGACCACCACTAACACGTCTTGCGAAGCGCGGGAAAAACTTAACACCATGTCGGAAATACCGGCTGCTGTGTCCACCAGTAAAATATCAAAACGGGTGCGCATTTCGCTAAAGGCTCGAATAAGGCCAGCATGTTCCACAGGTTTTAATTCAGTCATCGACTGAGTGCCAGAAGTCGCTGGTACAATTTTAATACCAAAAGGCCCCTCAATCAGAATGTCATCCAGTTCAGCTTCACCAGATAACACATGAAATAAATTTTTCTGTACCCTCAGGCCAAGCATCACGTCACAGTTCGCCAAACCAAGGTCAGCGTCCAGCACCAATACTTTTTTCCCGAGCTGAGCCATAGACATTGCCAGATTGAGCGTGACGTTAGTTTTACCCACGCCACCTTTTCCGCCAGTCACCGCTATGACTTTTACCATTTGTTGCTGCTGTTGTTGCTTCATTCGTCTCAGGCCACTGGCTTGATCATCATTCATCGGAAGATTATGCATAGGTTCCTTCCATCCGGGCTGCCGTGTCTGTATGCCACTGATAACCCGTACTACTATTAGAGGTCCGTAACTGCTCTGCCTTGGCAACCATTGTTTTTGCATCGGCCATTTCAATGTCCTCAGGGACTCGCTGACCATGGGTCAAATAACTGACCGGTAACGCATTTTGTATTGCCACGTTAATGATTTCACCCAAACTTAAGCATTCATCAAGTTTGGTGAAAATACAACCCGCTAATGGAATACGTTTGAAATGTTCAACGGTTTCCTGCATCACGCGAGCTTGAGATGTTGCAGACAATACCAGATAACTTTTTATTTTGACACGCGAATTATGCACTAAAGACGCAAGTTTTTCAGCAAGACGCACGTCGCGCTGGCTCATACCTGCAGTATCGATCAGAATTAATTTACGTTGTTGTAACTGATTTAACAGCACAGCTAACTCTTCACTGTCTTTGACCTGCTTTACAGGACAGCCAATAATGCGGCCAAAAGTGGCTAATTGCTCATAAGCACCAATACGGAAGGAATCTGTGGTAATCAAGGCGACCTGATCTGCGCCATGACGTTTAGCGAACTGAGCAGCCAACTTCGCCACTGTGGTGGTTTTCCCTACGCCAGTTGGACCAACTAAAGCCACTATACCGCCGCGACGCATAATATCGTCATTGGTTGTGATCAACTGGCCTGCCAGTAGTTCCAGCGCGCTGTCCCAGGCTTCTGCATCACTGATATCTTCCGGCATAAAGCAGCCAATTTGATCGGCGACTGGCTCTGACAAGCCCAAAGCAAGAAGTTTTTCGATCACCATAGCTCTGACAGGTTCCCGACGTGCCAATTCCTGCCACATTAAGCCAGACACCTGATGTTGCAATAGCTGTTTCATCGAAGTCATTTCACTGCGCATAGCATCAAACTGCTTCTGCATCAGCTTGGCCTGTTGCTCCTGATAGCGGGTCAGTTCATTCAGGTTCACCACTGGCGTGCCGGAAGATTGACGTTCCATCTCCGAAGGTGCTGAATTTGCAACCGAAAATAACGCGCTGGTCGCCGCAGCAGTTTTTGCTGCCGCCATTTTATTGGCAGAAATAGCCTGAGCAGCTGCAGGTTGTTTACTAATTTGACGGGCGAGCAAAGCTTGCAGAGAATCAGCAGGTGCTTGTTCCTGTTCGTCGTCGACTTTGATATTCAAACGACTACCTACCGCAGGCTGAGCTACAGCTGGAGCTTCTGGCTGAGCCTTTTGCGGCGCGGCATCCGGGTCAATAGCTGCTACAATTTCGACACCACCAGCCACTTTTTTATTCGACAGAATAATGGCATCAGGGCCTAAAAACTCTTTAACTTCTGTCAGTGCAGTGCGCATATCTTTAGCAACAAAGCGTTTGATTTTCATAGCTCAACTCCTAATTCGACTGGCCTACCACACTGACAATACGGATTTGTTTGTTGTCAGGGATCTCTTGGTAGGACAAAACCCGTAATCCTGGAATACTGTATTTCACGAATCGTGCCATAACTGATCGCAGAATACCGGATGTCAGTAAAACAGCAGGTTCACCCGCTAATTCCTGATTCTGACAGGCGGTCGCTAACGACTGCTGAATCCGCTCGGCAAGGCCGGGTTCAATACCTGCGCCATCATTACCTGCAGATTGCATTGATTGATGTAACATCTGTTCCAGGTCCGGAGCGAAGGTGATCACCGGTACTTCAGGTGCGCTACCTACCACTTCCTGAATAATCAGCCGTTTTAATGCGACACGGCAAGATGCAGTTAACACGTCAACATCCTGGCTCTTCGAACCATAGTCAACCAGCGTTTGCACTATGGTTCGCATGTCCCGGATCGGCACACCTTCATGCAGCAGGTTTTGCAGCACTTTTACCACCACAGTCAGAGGCAAGGTGTCTGGTACTAAGGCATCCACCAGCTTAGGCGAGGTTTTGGCCAGCATATCCAGCAAGTTTTGCACTTCTTCGTGCCCCAACAACTGGGCTGCATTGTTCGTCAGAATCTGGCTTAAATGGGTGGCAACTACTGTAGCTGCATCTACCACTGTGTAGCCTAAAGTCTGGGCGTGTTCACGTTGATTTTTGGCTATCCACACCGCTTCCAGACCAAAAGCAGGATCTTTGGTGGCTATACCTTTGACGGTGCCAAACACCTGGCCCGGATTAATAGCCAACTCGTTATCATGTCGAAGCTCTGACTCCCCGGAAGTCACACCCATCATGGTGACACGGTAGGTGTTAGGCTCTAAATCCAGATTATCGCGAATATGGACTGCAGGGATAAGAAAGCCCAACTCCTGTGATAGTTTCTTACGCACCCCTTTAATCCGGGTTAACAACTCCCCGCCCTGCGCTTTATCCACCAGAGGGATCAAGCGATAACCCACTTCTAAACCTATAGTGTCAACAGGCTGCACGTCATCCCAGCCAATTTCTTTCACTGGAGCTACTTCGACTGGTGTTGTCATTTCTGCCTTTTTAATAGCGGCAGCTTTTTCAGCCGTTGGATTCTCAATCCGGTACAAGTAATAGGCAGAGCCTCCCACTATGGCAGCAAGACTTAAAAAGGCGACATGCGGCATACCTGGTACTATACCCATAATGACTAAAATACCAGTCGCAATCACCAGCACTTTAAAGTTACTGAACTGCCCTGCCATCTGAGTACCAAAGTCACCTTCTTTGTTTTGACGGGTGACAATAATGGCGGTCCCAACAGAGAGTAATAAACCCGGGATCTGTGCAACCAGGCCATCGCCTATGGTCAGCAAGGTATATACCTGTACAGCCTCCATAAAGGGCAAATCATGTTGTAGCACCCCAATCACCAGACCACCGATGATATTGATCACCATGATGACGATGCCTGCCATCGCGTCACCTTTAACGAATTTATTCGCACCGTCCATAGAGCCGTAAAAATCAGCTTCTTCACCAATTTCTTCACGGCGTTTCCTGGCCTGTTCGGCATCAATAAAACCGGCATTTAAGTCGGCGTCTATCGCCATTTGCTTACCGGGCATGGCATCTAAGGTAAAGCGGGCTGTGACTTCAGAAATACGGGCAGCACCAGAGGTAACCACCATCATGTTGATAATAATCAGGATAATAAAGACAACAAAACCTACGGCATAGTTGCCGCCTATCACCACTTCACCAAAGGCTTCCACCACTTTACCTGCAGCATCAGGGCCGTTGTGACCTTCCAGCAAAATGACCCTGGTACTGGCGATATTCAAGGTCAACCGCAATATAGTAGCGACGAGGATCACACTGGGGAAAATGGCAAAATCCAGAGGTTTTCTGGTGTAGATAGTAATTAACAGCACCACTAAACCCAAAGTGATATTAAAAGTAAATAAAATATCCAGCATTAAAGGGGGCAGCGGTAACACCACCATGGCCAAAGCAGCCAGGATCAGTAAAGGAGTGCCCACACCTTTGGCATAAGACAGTACTTCTGGATCAATACGGGAAAACATTTGGGTCATTGACATAACAGGCCTGACAAATTACTGACGCTACAGGCTGTTATACAAAAAGCGTTCCACCTGGAGGCCTCTGTGGAACTTTTATAGGATTTGTTGGATGTTTTGTTTCACCAATTGATAGCGTTGACGCTGTTCAAAGAACAGTGAGGCTTTATCTATCACATCTATGCACTGATGTGATAAGTCAATTAATTCATTATTCAGGCGCCCTTTCTGACTGATCGCCTGCAGTAAATTAAGCGCAATATTAGCATTTGCCGGCATGGCTTTTTGCGCTTCGCAAAAGTAACGGATAGCATCAGAATAATGACCTTTACGATAGGCCTCCATGCCAGCATTGTTGCTATCGATCATCAGATCCCGCTTTTCGGCGTACTTATCCTGCTCAGCACGATACATGACCAAAACCGAAGTGTCATACCACTCAGTAGCCTGAGCTTTGTCGCTGAGTTCTTTCATATAGTGATCGCTCATTGCCAGATTACCTGCTTCGAAATAGGCCCGCGCCCTGTCCAGCAAGCCTGACGGGGATGGCGCTTTGCCCAAACTCAGTTCTTCACTCTGCTGTAACTTGGCTACTGCTTTGTCTTTGTGTCCCAAGAGCAAATCAATTCTGGCTTCGATCACACGCTGATCCTGCATATAACTGTCTGGACTAAAACGTTTCTTTATATCTTTGATAAAAGAGCAGACTTTAGCCAGCGTGCGCTGTTTTTCTCTTTCAGTCTGATGCTGAGCAGCTTGCACCATAGCTCTGGCGTAATTCAGCATATTGTCTGCTGTATCATG
This sequence comes from Rheinheimera sp., assembly GCF_020217005.1. GTDB lineage: Bacteria > Pseudomonadota > Gammaproteobacteria > Enterobacterales > Alteromonadaceae > Pararheinheimera. Next base: position 6,720 of record NZ_JAIWOI010000121.1, read on the forward strand.
AATAGAATAACGCGCAGCTTCCAGCAGACGGGCGTGAACTCGTACCGCTAATTCAGGCTGGTTATTCACCACAGCCAGATTCGCCAGCCTGTGCTGACGTAAATAGTTTTTCGGTGAAGCTTCTGCAACTTGCCTTACCATCTCAAAGGCGTCTTGAACCTTACTCTGTTTCAGATAAAGTTTACATAACCAGTCCATGGCTTCTATTTTTGTTTCAGCCTGCTGACTCAGCTCCGCCAGCATCAATTCAGCCTCAGCCTCTTGCTGTAAGTTAAATTTAGCCACAGCCAAACCAAGCCTGGCCCAGGGCAGCTCCCGGAATGACAACACATCCTGATACAATTGTTCAGCTGAATGATAGCGACCTAATTTCACCAGAAGCTCGCCTTTCAGCCGTCTGACATAGGTTTGGTATTTGGGGTGCTCCTCAATAGCCACGTCACATGCTTGCAGCGCATCAGCATAATTTTCTTCGGCAATCAGCTGATAGGGCTGACATAATGCTTGTTTGACTTCTATAGCCCGCTCAATACGTCGTTGTAACCCGGCATAATTAAAAGGTTTAAGCAGATAATCGTCAGGTAGAAATTCAACCATGCCATACACATCCTGACGGTGACGTTCGCCACTGACCACGATAAAGCTGCAATCCGCTTTGAGTAAGGATTCCGCTTTTAAAGCTTCGAACAACTGATATCCGTCTCGGCCCTGGCCTAAATTGTAATCACAGAGGATCAAGTCAAAGTGAGTTTTTCTGCAGGCATGCAACGCGGCTTCTGCATTTTTGGCCACTACAATTTGGCTAAACCCAAGTAACACCAACATACTTTTGGTGTAGGCAATCACTTGGTCATAATCTTCGACCAGCAGAATTTTTTTTGTTTGATAACAGATAGTCTTCACTAGCAATTGGGTGTGCTTCAGTTCATCTGGCGAAAATATCACCTGATGAAGTAAGGCTCAGTGACTAACTGTAAAACGACTGTAAGCTAATATGACAAAGCGAGTCTTTGCCAAAGCCAATAAAAATAGTAAGGATCCTCACCTGAATCAGGGAAAAGCAGCACTAAGACAACTACATGTCTTGCACCTCTGTGCGCGGCCCTGTCTGACCATAGCTCACTTTGGCGCATGACAAAGCGCTTTCTGGTCCGGCAAAATCTGTAAAAGCAGTAAGCAAGGGCAAAGCCCGCTGAATGATTTGGCTTATTTTACTGATTTTTATCGCCACATTTTGACTGTACTGCACTTACAACCCCAAGCTCAGTTGACTCGGATTAATGGCGGAATCCGTCAGGAATAGGCAAGTCTTTTGCCAGAGATTTAGGTCTCTTACCTTTGCCTTTTTTATACATGTTCAATTGATAAACGTAAGCCAGGACCTGAGCGACTGCTGCAAATAACTGCTCAGGTATAGGATGGTCCAACTCAGTGGTATAAAAAATCGAGCGGGCCAAGGCTGGTGATTCAAGCACAGGCACTTTGTTTTCCTCGGCTAAACGGCGGATATAAAGCGCCACTTCATCTGCCCCTTTAGCCACTACCACTGGAGCTCTGAATTTAGCCTGGTCATACTTCAGCGCTACAGCAAAGTGAGTCGGGTTGGTGACTACTACGTCGGCCGTAGGCACAGCAGCTATCATTCGACGTCGCGCAGCCTGATACTGCAAGCTACGAATGCGGCCTTTCACCCGCGGATCACCTTCTGAGTTCTTGTATTCGTCTTTGACTTCCTGCAAGGTCATTTTTAATTCTTTGTGGTGTTTCCACATTTGATAGGGGGCATCTATTGCTGCTATCACAATAACGCTGAAGCAAATCCCAAAGAAGGTCCAGGCCAGAATTTCTGCAGAGGCAAAAATATCTTCCGGATTGGTCATCAGGGACAACGCCATAATGTCGTCAAAAAAGGTGGAAAGTAGCGCAAAGGTTAAGCCACCTATGACCAGTACTTTGGCAATACTTTTGATCAATTCCACCATAGCCTGCAGACCAAACATACGCTTTATACCAGCAAGAGGGCTTAGCTTACTCCACTTAAACCCTACGGCTTGCCAGGTAAAGTTGTAGCCACCTATCAATACGCTGCCAGCATAGGCGGCCAGCATGATCAGCAAAAAGAACTTAAGTAAACCAGGGAATAGTTCAACTAAGGCGTCCCCCCAAACCGAAAACATCGAATAAGGGTTAAATATGTCCTTCTCGTCCAGCGATAATAAACGCCGACAGACCTCCAGCACTGAACCTGCGATTTCTTTGCCAAAGATTAAAATGCCGGCGCTGCTGCCAACTAAAACTGCAAAGGTTGCCAGATCACGGGAACGTGCGACCTGGCCTTTTTTTCGGGTGTCTTCCAGCTTTTTACTGGTGGGTTCTTCGGTTTTTTCCTGACCTGAGCTCGCCATCAGCTACTCCTAGCACCCGATCAACTTGCAGGTGTATTCAATACCATGCTGCCAGTTCAGATTAAAATGAAATAAGAAGGTGTCCATAGTAAGCCACATAATCAATAAACCCGCCAACATGCTGATGGGCATACCAATGGAAAATATATTCAACTGCGGCGCAGTCCGGGTTAACACACCAAAGGCAATATTGACCACCAACATAGCCGTAACAGGGGCAAGAGTGATAGCCAGCGCCGTGGCTATAATCCAACTGCCAAACTCAGCAACTTGCCAGTATTTGTTCACATCCAGCCATTGGCCATCAATAGGCAAGGATTCGAAACTGAACACCACCATTTGAAACATGATCAGGTGACCGTCATACACCAGAAACAATAAAGTGGCCAGGATCAGATAAAACTGGCCTATAGCCGGCACTGAGACCCCATTGGCTGGATCAGCCATAGCTGCAAAACCTAAACCTGTTTGAGTCGCAAGTATTTGTCCGGCCGTGACAAAAGCCTGGACAAAAATCTGTGAAATAAAACCGATAGCTAACCCTATCACTATTTGCTGGATCATTTGCACCACCAGATTTAGCGACATCAGATTAACGTCTTTGACCGGCGGGACTACAGGCATAATCATGACGATAAAAGCGGCACAAAAAGCCGCCTTAACCCGGGTCGGTATATTCTTGGCACCAAAAGCTACCATAATAAACATCATTGCCGATACGCGGGCAAAAGGCAGCATGAAGTCAGCAATAACCTGAAGTAATTGCTGCAGTGGATATTCCATCAACTGACAACCGTTGGAATGCTTTGATATAGCTTTTCGGTGTAGTCCATCAGGGTTTGAGTTAACCAATGACCACCGTACATCAGTGCCAGC
>NZ_JAIWOI010000122.1 GCF_020217005.1 Rheinheimera sp.
AAAGTGACGATTAACCTGGGTAAAAAGCTTAAGGTTTGTTCGTTGATAGAAGTGGCTGCCTGAAAAATTGACACGACCAGGCCAACAATTAGCGATGGAATAATGGCCATGGACACTATTAAGATCACCAGCCAAAGGGCATCACTTAAAATATCAACAAAAACCTCTGGACTCATGTCCCCACTCCATAGCTGGTAGCCAGAGTCCCCATCACCAGCAGCCAGCCATCGACCAGCACAAACATCATCAATTTAAAGGGCAAAGCGATGATCATGGGGGATAACATCATCATACCCATGGCCATCAATATACTGGCGACTACCAAGTCGATGATCAAAAACGGGATAAAGATCATAAAGCCAATCTGGAATGCGGTTTTTAGCTCGCTGGTGACAAAAGCCGGGATCACCACAGTGATAGGTAAGTCAGCCACGTTGTCGACTTTAGGCGTGCCGGCTATTTCGGCAAAAGTTTCCAGATCTTTCATCCGGGTTTGATGCAGCATAAAAGCTTTCATTGGTTTTAACGCTTCATCAAAAGCCTGAATAGACGTCATTTCTTCCGCCAGATAAGGCTGCAGAGCCTTTTGATTCACTTCATCAAATACAGGCGCCATGATAAAAAATGTCATAAAGACCGTAATACCAATCAACACCTGGTTAGAAGGCGACGACTGTAAACCTATGGCCTGACGTAAAATGGCTAATACTACAATTATGCGGGTAAAACAGGTCATCATAATGATCATGGCTGGCAGGAAACTCAGCGCTGTCATCACTGCCAACACTTGCAGTGTTACGCTGTAGTCCTGTGAACCATCCGGGTTTGTTGTCACCGATAATGCAGACAAGCCACCGCCCTGCTGAGCCAGCAGATCCGGAGATAAAAACAACAGTACTAATACAATAAATGGCCACATATTAAGAGTTCGACTTTTGTTTTTGCAGAAGGGCCTGAAACTGGCTGCGCCAGTCGGCTGCCGTCGGTTCGTCAACCAAAGGTTGGTCCAATTCAAACAACATATTGATTTGGTTTGCAGTAACGCCTAATACCCGTTGTTTACCCTGAACCTCGACCACTAACAAGCGTTCGCGGGGCCCAAGCATCACAGAGCTGACTATTTTGATATGGCTGGAGCCGGGCAATTTGATCGCCAGCTTTTTATAAAGCCAGGCTAGTCCAAATAATAAGCCTAACACTATAAGCAAAGAGCCAAACACATTCAGAATGTTCATGGTATTCATACCATTACCTTGTGCTGATGGCGCTGCGCTCACCGCTGTCGCCACTGTCTCAGCTAAAACCAAACCTGGACAAAGTAGGATGAACAAAAACAGTAACCGCATCAGCGCAGCTTCTTAATACGTTCAATCTGACTAATAACATCTGTCAGACGAATACCAAACTTGTCGTTCACAACCACGACTTCACCATGAGCTATTAAAGTACCATTAACCAACACGTCCAGTGGCTCACCAGCCAAACGCTCCAGTTCAACCACAGAGCCCTGGTTCAGCTGCAGCAGGTTACGAATACTGATTTTGGCGCGGCCAACTTCCATAGAAATAGTCACTGGTATATCTAAAATCGTATCGAGTTTACGCTTTTCATCTACCGTCAGTTGCGCGGGTTCTTCTTTTAATTCGTCCAGTTCAACTGCAGTAGCACCACTATCACCTTCGGCCTCAGCTAAAGCTGCGGCCCATTCATCCATGGTATCCTGTTCATTCGCCATGATTATCTCCCCCCACGTTCAGATAAGTTTAAATCCGCTTCCAGTTCACTGATATCTGCATCGCTGTCCAGACGTCGACCGCCTTTAGTGAACACATGCATTTCGGATTTAACGGATTCAGGTCGTTTAATTTTTTCAATAATTTTCAGAGCAATATTGTCACGGGAACGCCCCATTTTCGCTCTGTACGTTGGTAAATCTTCAATCAGAACCGTAATATGATCCGGCATTTCGATTGGAATTATGTCCCCGGCCTGCAGGTTCATTAACTGCTCCAGAGTGATATCCACATCCAGCATTTTTGTGGTCAAGTCCACTTTCACATCCATGATTTCGTCACGCAGAGCTTTACTCCAGCGCAAGTCGGTGTCTTCTTTATCACTTTGCACACCCGCATCCAACAATTCGCGAATAGGCTCGAGCATGGAGTAAGGCAATGCCACATGGAAGTCCCCACCGCCGCCATCAAGCTCAATATGGAACGAACTTATCACCACCACTTCGGTCGGACTGACGATGTTGGCCATAGCCGGGTTCACTTCAGAATCCAGATATTCAAAAGATACGTCCATAACCGGAGCCCAGGCTTCTTTGTAATCTTCAAAGATCAGCTTCAGCAGCATCTGAATGATACGACGCTCGGTAGGAGTAAACTCACGACCTTCAATTTTTGCGTGATAACGACCATCGCCACCAAAGAAGTTGTCTACCAGAATAAAGACCAGACGAGCTTCCATTGTGATAAGGCCAGTGCCTTTTAACGGTCTGAAGCGCACCATATTTAAACTGGTAGGAACAAAGAGGGTATGCACATATTCGCCAAACTTAATCATCTGCACGCCGTTGATCGACACTTCAGCCGTGCGGCGCATCATATTAAATAAGCTGATCCGCATATGACGGGCAAACCGCTCATTGACCATTTCGAGCGTGGGCATACGACCACGCACGATACGATCCTGTGAGGAGAAGTCGTATTCGGTCGCGGATCGGCCACGACCGTCGCCACTTTCTTCGACCTCTTCTTCTTCAACGTCATCGACACCATGCAGTAGCGCATCAATTTCGTCCTGGGACAATAAATCAGTCAAGCTGTTGCTCTCTTATTGCATCACGAAACCAGTGAAAAGCACTTCTTCTACTACATCACTGCCGGCAACATCTGTTAATGCTGCCTTCACTTCTTTTAGTGCTTTTTTCTTTAAATTTTCTTTGCCTTCTACCGTAATCAACTCTTCCGCGTTGCTGGTACTGAAGGTGCGTAGTAAGGTGCTTTCAATTAAAGGAATATGTACCTTCGCAGTTTCCTCGTTATTGGAACCCCGCACCAACAATTGCACTTTAATCTGCACCAGACGATCTTTGGATGCGCCAGGCACGTTAAAGATAAAAGGTCTTGGCATACTGACATACAATGCAGAACCTTTGGCTGCAACAGCATTTGGATCCGCAACTACAGCAGTATCAGCTGCAGCGGCTTCCGCAGGCTCAGGTTCGGATGAACCTCCTGACATCATCAGCACTACCACTACGGCGATAACGGCTAGCAGCACGACGCCACCTATGATGATGATCAGTTTTTTCTTTTTCGCCTGGCCTTCACCAATTTCTAAGTCTTTACCCGCAGCCATTTTTATTCCTTTTCTACTGTGATGAAGCCGTATTATTGACCTTGGCTTTCATCAAAGGCAATCACTAACTGTGCATCTGCCGCTTTTCTGCACGTCCGAGCTGACCACGTTCAGTTTTCGACCGGTATTCAGCCCTGATAATGAACGTTCTGAGTAAAAAATCAGGCGTAATAATCCACCACCCGATCAGAGTTTTTAGCAGGTATCACAGCGGATTCCATCACATCATCAGCTATTTCTAAGGATGAACCCAACCCAGAACCTCCAGCACTACGACGACCACCTTCCTGCCCTGAAGAGGATTGGTTTTGCTGTTGCACTGAGCCCTGGCTCAATTCAATACCTTGTTGCTGTAATAACTCTTTTAATTTTGGCATTTGCTGTTCCATCAGGTCTTTGGCATTGCCTTGCTGAACCATGAACTGCACCGACATCTGATCTTGCTGCAGACTTATTTTAATTTGCATTGAGCCAAGTTCAGACGGATCCAGGCGGATTTCCGCCGTATGTACTTTATCCTTTACCATCATCAGCATTTTTTCTTTTAACTGATTTGATGCCTCAGGCTGGATCAAATTCAGCTTTTGCCCCAACTGGTCCACCTGTTTTTGACTTTGCTCAGACACCAAATCGCGGCTGGCCACTGAGATAGCAGAACCGGTTTTTTCCAGACTGGATTTGAGCTGGTTACTGAAGCTATTTGTTTCTGTCGTCAGCGGCTGGTTGGTTTTTTGCTGCTCAATCACCGAAAGTACAGCATCAGCTGAGTTGTGCGAAGAAGATTCACCTGAAGAAGATGATGCACCCTGCTCTCCCTGCATTGCAGTAGTCGCACTCTGAATTTGCTTTAATGCTTCTTCAGTGGTGACTTTAGGTTCGGCCACTGCTGCTTTTGCCTGAGAAGCTGGTGCAGCCACTAAAGTTGCTGCGCTTTGGGCCTGCACTGACGCTTTAGGCTCGGTAAATGAAGGTGCAGGATTTTCTGTATCGGTTGCAGTTTGTTGCTCTGTGTCTTGTTCGCTGGCCATAGCCACCACGGACACAGATTTTAATGGGCTATTGATCTGTTCAGTTTGAAGTGGGGTTTTGCTGCTGATTGCAACGCCAACTTCTGCCGCTGGTTCAGCTTGTTTTTCGCCTTGTGCTGTGTCCAGAGTTTTCAAAGGTTTTTCGATAGCCAACTGATTTTTAACCCGATCTGGGCCTGTATCTTTGTTAATCACTACATCAGGTTTTGTTGTCAGCTTGTCGGCAGCAGCGGCTGCACCTTCTGCAGACTGCAGCACTTTTTGTTCAACGAGGTTTTGTTTCAACACTGCATCCGTTGGCGGATTTTTGCCTGTAGCTGCTTTATCAGCAATAGCTTTATCCGTTAGGGTTTTATCTGATTGGCTCACAAGTTTTAAAGCAGCCAGTTCATCTTCTGTCAGATGCTGCTCTGAATTTTGTTCAGTAAGCAATTTTTCATCAAGCGAAATTGCAGCTTCACTTTGCGTTGTTACTTTAGTTTTGGCTGCAGCAACCTGATCTGTTACAGCACCGTCAAGGGCCTTGGTTTTGTCAGTTTGCTGCTTAGCTGTCGCGATGATCTGTGCCAGCTCATCGCTTGGCAGCGGTTCAGCCTTTGACTCAGGATCGGCCAATACTGCCGCTTTGTCAGTTTCAGTTTGGCTCAAACGTTCTTGCAGAGTTTTTGCTTTGTCCAGTAATTGCAACCAGTGAGCCTGGTCTGCGTCGCCTTTTTCGTTCTGCAATTGATCCAGTTCCTGATCCACAGCTTCTGTGCTGGCATCTTCAGCCTGTGCAACCGCAGTTTCGCTTAAGGTCTGCGGCTTGTCACTTTTTACATCCTGAGCCGAATTTTGCGGCTCAGCAGTTTTATCTTTTTTCGAACCGGCTTGTTCTGAGGCAGTATTCTGCCGCGTTTTCGCTGAATGTTTTCCGGCTTTTTCCCCAGCTTTGCCATTGACCTCGGCCGCAAGGGTCGCAGCGAAACTTTGATCGGGCTCTGATGCACTGTCGGCGGCTGGTGCTGCTAGTGGCTTAGCCGCAGATACAGGCTCAGTACTTAGCATTGTCATGGATAAAAATTCAGTCATCTATCACTCCGGTCCTGCTGCATGCAGATTATTTTCTGCTGTTATTCGGATTCGCTCAGGTCAGATCGACAAAACAACACCGAGCAGACGATATAATGAAAAGACATACAAAATACGCGCCAAACTTAACTAACTCTGCGGAAAAACTGTTGAGTGGCAATTTCATCCAGCATTTTTTGTTCCTGTTTGTCAGCTTTACGCTGTAATTCAGCTAATTCCCGTTCAATCAGTATTTCCATCGCTTTACGCTTTTTTTGCATCGCAAGTAGTTGCAGCAAACGCTGGTCAGCGCTGGCCTTGGCTTGCTGCACATACTGTTGCTGTGCCGTTAAGGCCGCGTCCAGCTTGCCAATAAAATTCAGATACTGATTAAACTGTCGACTTTCCATACCTTGCTGACCACGATTTTGGGTTTGTTGAACGTATTCAATCCTGTAGTCCGCCAATCCCTGATACTTTTGTTGCATCGACTGATAGTTCTGCAGTGCAGCCCGGTACTGCGCCTGCATTTTGTCTTCTTTTTCCTGCTGTACTTTAACCAGCAATTGAAGTTGTGCCAGTGCCATAACTTATCGTCCCAAATGAGCAGGTAACAATTTATCCAGTTGCGCCAAACTTTCGTCATAAGGCACAACCTCTTTCATTTCCTGCTGTAAAAAACCACGGATTTTTGGCATCAGTGTGACGGCTGAATCCAGTTGCGGATCAGCGCCTTTGACATAAGCACCGATAGAAATTAAATCTTTGCTTTGCTGATAAGAGGCATACAGTTGTTTCACCGCTCTGGCCAGTTTTTGATGTTCCATACTGGTCACAGCAGGCATGACCCGACTAATAGATTTTTCAATATCTATAGCCGGAAAATGACCGCTATCCGCAAGCTGACGGGACAAAACAATGTGGCCATCTAAAATAGCGCGTGAGGCATCAGCAATAGGATCCTGTAAATCATCGCCTTCGGACAACACGGTATAAAAGGCCGTAATAGAACCCTGACCTGCAGCTCCGTTTCCTGCCCGTTCAACCAGCGCCGGTAATTTGGCAAAAACCGAAGGGGGATAACCTTTAGTCGCAGGAGGTTCACCTACGGCTAAAGCGATCTCCCGTTGCGCCTGAGCGTAACGGGTGATTGAATCCAGCAGCAATAGTACATCCAGGCCTTGCTCGCGGAAGTATTCCGCCACTTGCACTGCTGTCTCACAACCTTTTAACCGCATCAGCGGTGACACATCAGCCGGAGCAGCGACGACCACTGAACGTTTACGGCCCTCTTCACCGAGAATTTCATCAATAAACTCTTTCACCTCACGACCCCGCTCCCCCACCAGGCCGACCACTATGACATCTGCCGCCGTACCGCGGGTCATCATACCCAAGAGCACAGACTTACCGACACCAGAGCCGGCAAACAACCCCATCCGCTGGCCTTTGCCAACCGTAATGATGCTGTTAATAGCCCGAACTCCTACATCCAGCGGCGCGTGAATAGGCTGACGTTGTAATGGGTTAATCGGAGGTTTTTTTGCACCGCCAAATTCCTGACTTAAAATAGGGCCTTTGCCATCCAGAGGTTTACCTGCACCGTCAATAACCCGCCCCAGCAATGCCATAGTCAAAGGTACGCCTTTAAAGTCACTCAGGGGCGTCACTTTGGCACCAGGCACTACACCTGAAACATCGTCTTTGGGCATCAGGAAAATGCGGTCATTAGCAAATCCCACCACCTCAGCGAACAGCTGGCCGGATGAAGTTTCAACATGGCAGGTTTGGCCAATAGCGGCAGTACAGCCCGTGGCCTCCAGTGTCAGTCCAACAACCCGGACCAAACGTCCGGCCAGATTAGGTCTGCTCTTCTGAATATGTTGCAGTTGCTGTTTTAAATTGGCGACTAATTGCGATGACGACATGCTGTATTTGTCTGCTCCCGATTTGGATTATTCAGGAGAATGCAAGAAATGCTCCAGACTGCTTTGCACCCTGTGTTTGATACTTCTGTCCATGGAAGATAACGGAGTTTCCAGCAGACAACCGCCTTGTTCAACGGCGGGATCTGAGCGTAATTGCCAGTGGCGCTCAGCCAATTGCTCTGGACTGAAGTGTTGCTCAACCACAGCCAGATCATCCGGATGGAGTTTAATCAAAATATGTTCCGTTTGTAGTGGCAAGATTGAAGTCGCATCGGACAAGGTTTTTAAAATCACCTGTGGATTGGTTTTGCATTCAACTGCAATGACTGCTTCTGCCATGGCCAGACAAAGCTGCAACAGTTGTTGTTCAACCTGTTGATCAACTTGCAATAGAGGCTGTTGCAGCTGATCCAGCAAAGCGGCCAGTTCACGTTTTTTCTGCTCTATCTCTTCGCTTGCCTGCTCTAAGCCTAGTTTTTTCCCCTCAGCCTGACCATGAGCCAGACCATCGGCTGTGCCCTGTTCGCGCCCCTCTTCATAACCTTTCGAAAACCCCTCTTCTTTGCCCTGCGCAAAGCCTTCGTCATAAGCAGCCTGACGGATTTGCTCAATATCGTCTGCGGTCAGAGGTTTAATGTCCAACTCAGTCTGCTCTTCGACAGCGACAGTGGCCACTTTTTGGGACGGCAGTGTTTTATTTAAAGCATTGGTTTTACCAAGGGGGGCTTTTTTGTCCGGGTCGAGCTGCGGACTTGGCCAACGTTTGAGTAATTCCAGTAACTCATCCGTTGGCGCAAAAGGCTGTTTGGTTCGAAATGGATCCATGGTCATACTGCTTTACTCCACTATCCTGTTACAGGAAGTCTTCACCACCGCCACCGCCCAGCATAATTTCGCCGGCATCGGCCAGACGACGGGCCACCGACAAGATATCTTTTTGTGCTGCTTCTACTTCGCTGACACGAACTGGTCCCATAGCTTCCAAATCGTCATTCAACAATTCTGCAGCGCGTTTGGACATATTTTTCAGGATCTTCTCTTTTAAGTCGGCATCTGCACCTTTGAGCGCTTTCATCAAAGCATCCTGCTGAACTTCACGCAGTATGGTCTGAATTGCCCGGTCGTCGACATCGATCAGGTTTTCAAACACAAACATCAGATCCTGAATTTGTTGCGCCATTTCTTCGTCATGCTCACGAATAGCATCCATCAGCTGACCTTCAACATTCGTATCCAGGTAGTTCATGATATCAGCAGCAGCTTTTAAGCCGCCCATTTTCGCGGCCTGAGCACCAGCCTGACCAGCAAACTGTTTCTCCATAATTTCGTTTAATTCCTGTAATGCCGCAGGTTGTACTTCTTCCAGATTGGCAATACGCATAGTTAAGTCTAAGCGCACTTTTTCCGGGAACTGTGACAAAATTTCCGCCGACTGTTCAGGCTCTAAGTAAGACAATACGATAGTCTGGATCTGCGGGTGTTCGTTGCGGATGATATTCGCCACCTGCTTCGAGTCCATCCACTTCAGTGAATCCAGACCTTTGGCACCACCACCTAAAATAATCTGGTCGATCAGGTTTGAGGCCTTCTCCTCGCCTAATGCGGCCGTTAAAGCACGACGGATAAATTCCTCGCTCTGGAAACCTATGGTACTGAAATTCTGAATTTGTTCGATAAAAAGCCGATGCACAGCAGCTATTTTAGCCTGGTTCAGATCATCGATCTGAGCCATCGCCATACCCACCTTTTGCACTTGTTTAGGCTCAAGGTGTTTTAAAATCTGTGCAGCGTCCTCTTCTGACAAACTCAGCAACAGGATGGCGGCTTTTTCCACGCCATCTAATTTGCTGACGTCAAAGCTCGGTTTGGTGGTTTCAACATTACTCATCTTCGGCTAACCAATTTTTAACGACCAGTGAGGACAATTCAGGTTCATTCGCTACCAGTGCACGAACCGCTTTTAACAGATCTTCATCGCCATGCAAATCTGGCAACATCAAGGTACCATCAGCCGCAAAACCAACAGACTTAGCATCAAACTCACGGGTTAACATATCCATGGTTTCGTCGCCCAGATCCAGGCCACTGCTCAATGAAGACTCATCATAAGCTTCCTGCGTATCCTCTGGGTAAATCAGTTTCTTCAGCATAGGGCGAACTACAGCTACTATCAGTACTATGATAATCAGCGTGCCCATCACCAGCTTCAGCATACGGGCAAACCATTCTTGCTCGTAAATTGGCGGTTCTACAGCTTCAGCCATAATACTGCGGGCAAAAGGTACTGACACGACTTCTATAGTATCGCCCCGTTGCACGTCAAAACCAATGCCGCCTTGTAATAAACGCCTGATATTGGCAATTTCGGCCTGAGAACGGATTTGAGGTGGCGTCACAGTGCCATCTGGCGCTGTACTGCCGGGTAAATAATCGACAGCTACAGACACACTGATACGACGGATCAAACCAGACTGCTGAGTCGAATGACTAATAGTGGTATCCAGTTCGTAATTGCGGGTCATTTCCTTGGTATTGCGGCCCGGTACCACAGGCTTGCTGGCATCTGCACCAACCGCTTGCTCCGGAATAGCGCTGTTTAATGGTGGCTGGTTGGTTAATGCGCCAGGA
>NZ_JAIWOI010000365.1 GCF_020217005.1 Rheinheimera sp.
CCCCCGTTGCCCAGATAGCTCAGTCGGTAGAGCAGCGGATTGAAAATCCGCGTGTCGGTGGTTCGATTCCGCCTCTGGGCACCATAAATTTTGTGATGTGGTTGCTTCGCAATCTTGTCACCCGGTTTAGGTTGCCGCTTTAGCTCAGTTGGTAGAGCAACTGACTTGTAATCAGTAGGTCATCCGTTCGACTCGGATAAGCGGCACCATCCTATTTGCCCAGATAGCTCAGTCGGTAGAGCAGCGGATTGAAAATCCGCGTGTCGGTGGTTCGATTCCGCCTCTGGGCACCATAAAAAACAAAAAGCCCGTCCTTGTGACGGGCTTTTTGTTTTGTGTCATTCACCGACTTCATAATTCAAAAGCCTGTTCAGCTTTGTTTAAACCCCCAGGCCTGAAAATGCTCGGGCTGAATGTCGCTAAAACACTTTAAGCGGCTTTCGGCCTGATCGTATTCAGCTCTGTGCCAGTGATGTTCCGCGGGTAAAGCCACTACTTTCATACCTGCCGCCTTGGCGGCAGTTAAACCTGTGACTGAATCTTCAAACACCAGGCAATGCTCTGAAGCAACACCAAGCTTGCTGGCGGCTAAATGGTAAATTTCTGGCTTGGGTTTGCCCTGTGTAACCAGCTCAATAGAGCAAAGTGCCTGAAAATAATGGCGAATTTGTAGTTTATCCAGCACGGTATTCATCAGCGAACCTGGTGAGTTGGTGGCCAAGGCTACCGGAATTTGCCAGTTTTGCAGTTGTAGCAACAACTCAAGTACGCCTTTTTTAACCACACCACGTTCGAGTACTGCTGCAGCCACGTAATCAATAACAGCTTGTTCGGCTTGTTCAATGCTCATGCCTTGCCATGGCGAATGTTGAAACCAAAGTTCAGTCACAGCTCTGGTGCTCATGCCGCTGGTTTGTGAGGTGATAGCCGGATCCAGCTTTACCCCTAACTGACGAAATACATGCTGTTCGGCTTCAGCCCAATAAGGTTCAGAATCAATCAGTACCCCATCCATATCAAAAATAACTGCCTGAACCACCTGCTTGCTCCTTCTGTGCTGTATCAGGCTTTATTATTCAACAGCTGTGGCTGCTCTACCACTGCTTTATTAAGCTGGACCTATCAAATTCTCTGCTTAGCTTTGTTTTTGCGATGAAGTGCAAAGAAGCAGATTGGAGTACGTCGTCAATTGTTCTATGGTAGAGCGTTATCATTTAGGAAAGGATACTGTAGTGCGCCTGCTTTTCGCCTTGTCTACGTCTACTTTGTTAAGTCTCAGCCTGTTAGCGGCAGAACCTGAGGTTCCATCCTCTGTAAGCTATCAATTGTCTTTTGATAATGTGGTGCACCATGAGGCGGCTATTCAGGTACGGTTTGACGCTGTCAACTCCACCCATTTAGTACTGAGTATGAGCAGCGCATCGCCAGGTCGTTATGCTCCTCATGCTTTTGCCAAAAACATCTACGACCTTAAAGCGATGGACAGCACAGGTAAAGCCTTGCCACTGCAGCGGATCAGTCCAAGCCAATGGTCTGTAGCGCAACACGATGGTACTGTCATTGTTCAGTATAGGCTTTATGGTGATTGGGGTGATGGTACCTATAACCAGATAGATCGGACTCATGCCCACCTCAACATGCCTGCTACTTTGTTGTTTGCCGAAAACTACGCTAAGCACCCTGCCACTTTGCGTTTCAAGTTGCCGGATGCAAACTGGAAAGTAGCAACTCAGCTGCAGTTGCAAGCGGATGGCAGCTACATTGCGCCAGACTTGCAGTATCTGATGGACAGCCCGGTGGAATTGAGTGCTTTTAGCCAACGCAGCTGGAAAGTTGCAGATCAGCAGTCGGAAGCCACTATTCATCTGGTTTTGCATCATCAGGGTACAGAACAACAACTGGATAGCTTTACCGAAAAAGCCAAAGCCGTAGTGGCTGAACAGCAAAAGATATTTGGTGAGTATCCAAAGTTTGATTATGGCCAGTATGTGTTTATTGCTGACTATCTGCCTTATGTCGATGGTGATGGTATGGAACATCGCAATTCCACTATTCTGACCGATGAGCGTTCATTGAAGGAGGCGGACTATGCGCAGATTGAAACCCTGTCCCACGAGTTCTTTCATGCCTGGAACGTAGAACGCTTGCGTCCGGCCGATTTAGAACCCTTTGATTTTCAACGAGCCAATATGAGCCGTAACTTATGGTTTGCTGAAGGTGTGACCAACTATTACGGCAAACTGACGTTAAGCCGCACCGGACATTTTGAGTTGCAGGCCTATCTGGACAAAGTGGTCACGGCACTGAATAAAGTGCAGTATTCTCCGGGGCGACAGTTTTTCCCTGCCACAGGTATGAGTGAGCTGGCGCCTTTTGTGGATGCGGCAGTCTCCGTAGATCCCACCAACTACGCCAACAGCTTTATCTCTTATTACACCTATGGTGAAGTAATAGGATTAGCCTTAGATCTGACCTTAAGAACAGAGTTTGAAGGACTGAGTCTGGACCTGCTGATGCGTCAGCTCTGGCTTGAGTTTGGTAAAACCGGCATCCCTTACACTGAACAGGATTTAGAACAGGCTTTAGCAAAACTGACGAACAATCCTGCTTTTGCCCGCAGCTTCTTCAGCCGGTTTATTCAGGGACAGGAATTGCCTGACTTTGCAGCTTTATTTGCTGAAATGGGCTTACAGCTAACTCAGGCTAAACCTAAGCAGGCGTTTTTAACTTCTGCCACTTTGCTGGAGCAAAACAAACAGCTCAAAGTCGACAGCAATACCTTAATTGGCAGCCCTTTGTATCAGGCTGGCGTTGATAAGGGCGATCTGCTGTTAAAACTGGGGCGCACTAAGCTGAAATCAAAAAAGCAGTGGGACAAAGCGTTAGCTCAGTACAAAGTGGGTGATACTGCAGAACTGAGCTTTAGCAGTCGTGGTAAAACCTATACCACTCAAGTGACTTTTGCTGCTGATCCGGCTTTGATGCTGACTGAACTTAAAGATGCGACTCAAAAGCAGCTGCACCGCCGTCAGTTGTGGCTGGGATCGTTATCTAACACGTAAGTTTCGCCCCAGTGTTTCAGTAACATCACGACCTCGTTTAAGCTCTGACCTTTAGGGCTTAAACGATATTCAACTTTAGGCGGTACTTCAGGATACACAGTACGCAGAACTAAGCCATCCTGCTCCAACTCTCTCAACTGACGGGTCAACATTCGCTGGGTGACTCTGGGCAGCAGACGTGCCAGTTGATTAAACCGCAACTCACCATTTTGTAAGTGATACAGGATCACTCCTTTCCACTTGCCACCAATCAATTCAAGGGCGGCTTCCACACCACAATCGGTGGCGGTATTACGCTGTTCTATTTTTGTTCTCATGGTATACAAAATGTGTGTAAGGCACAGATTTGTGCATTCTTACGTGTTTTGTTGGCAAAGGCTATAGTGGATTCTGGCTTTTTAACAGGACCGAATTATGTACTCTGTGAATGCGTTTTGTGTCGATGAAAACCTGCCGCTGCATTGGCGTCGGCAGGCACTTGAACTGGCTGCTCCTTCTGATCAGCAATTGCTGGTCAAGCTGGAAGCCAGTGCGCTTAATCCGGTTGATATTAAAGTACTGAGCCAGCTCAAAACCGGACAACAAGCTGCTGTGCTGGGGTGGGACGCCGTCGGCGTTGTAGTGGCGAAAGGCGATTTAGTAACCAACATTAAACTGGGTGATCGCATCTGGTACATGGGGCAGTTGAGTGTTTCCGGTGCGCAGGCCAGCCATCAACTGGTGGATCAACGACTGGTTGCCAAAGCTCCGGCAAACTGGGATGCGGTGCAATCTGCGGCTTTACCGTTAACGGCTTTAACAGCCTGGGAGCTACTCACGGAAAAACTGGGTTACCGGCCTTATGCTTCTGAAATAAATTCAACCCGGCCATTATTGCTGATTAACGGTGCCGGTGGCGTAGGCTCTGTGTTATTGCAGTTATGCCGCTTATGGCAGATTGATGTTACAGCGACAGCAAGCAGAGCCGAAAGTCAGGCCTGGTGCAGGTCTATGGGAGCAACTCAGGTTATACCGCATCAAGCTTTGGCTGCGCTAAACCCACATCAGTTTCCCGCTATTGTCTGCGCCCATGATACCGATAGTTATTTTGATGAAATGGCCAGGCTGGTTGCGCCTTCAGGTTGTATTGTTGCGTTATCCAGCGCAAAACAACCTCATGCTATTCAGCTGCTAATGGATAAAAGTGCCAGTTTCAGCTGGGAGTTTGTATTCAGTAAAACCAAATACCAAACGCCTGATATGGCGCAACAAGGCAAAGTATTGCAACAACTGAGTGTGTTGGCAGAGCAGGGGCTAATCCAAAGTACAACCAGCACAGTACTCGCCGGGCTTTCCCCTGAAACAATGGCCCACGCCTGGCAGCTGCAAGCCAGTCAGCAGCTGACAGGTAAATTAGTCATTGATCACCGGCTTTGCAGTGACTGAGCCAGTTTCACTACGGCCTGAATTTGCAGGCCTTTGCGATTGGCATAGTTCGCATCTGTATAACCCCACCAGTCCCAGCAGGCTTGTGGGTTCATCGGCATCAGGTTGGATGCCCGGGTTTGTGGATACAGCACCACTATATTGTTGCTGTCGGCATAGCGGTTAAATCCGGCTTTTTCGACATAGGCCATACCAACAGCCTCCGCATGCTGGTTACAACCATGAAAGCTGATGTGCAAACTGCAGCTTTGGCCTTGCTCACAGTTTTTGGGTACATAAACATAACCTTGTTCAGCCATAGTATCAGCCAGATCGCCAGCTATTGTTTGCTGCTCAATAGGGTAGACTTTACCGTCGCTGGTGTTGGAAGGTGCTTTTAAACCGGCTTGAATAAACTTCAGTGCTTCTCCTGCCGCATCGTAATTACACTTGCCCAGGAAGGGGGCTTCAGACGTATCGCAGGCGCTGCCTTCGGCTAGAGTTGGCATATGGTGAGCGAAGTTTTTATCCTGCACATAACTCAGTTGTGCTGCCGGTAACCACTGCTGGTACTGCTGATGGAGCGCATCAGCCACTTCTTTACTGATCTTTTGATCGGCAGTGCCGTGCAACAACCAGATTTTGCTTTGCTTAATTTGAGCTTCTGATGCCAACAAACCTTGTACAGACCAGTCTTTGAGCTGCTTATTGATGTCGGCCAAAGGGATAGGGCTGCCGACTTTATTAATACAGTGATCCAGCGCCGTCATTAAATTATTCTGCGCACAATACACTGGCCCGGCGGCCACTATAGCCGCACCTTTGACCCAATCGGCATGGGCAAGCTGGAACTGCGCTGCCATGTAACCACCGCTGGATAAACCTGAGACTGTAGTCTGGTCTAAATTCAGCTTTAACGCAGGCACAGCATATACCGAACTGCTGAATAAAAATGCTATGGAGGATAAAACGAAAGGCGCCATCATAGTTTTCATCTGAACTGTCCTTTTAAAAGCTAAGAAGTCACTTATTCTGGGCTCTTTCAAGATTGCGGGCTATAGCACTAAGGTACAGTGAGCTGCAGTGACAGAAATAAAAAGATCCGGCAAAGCAGTGATACAATCTGCCATATAAGCCGTATGATGAAAGCATCTCGTTGTGGGTAGAAATAAATGATGTTATCCAACACCAATGAACTGTTAATTCTGGGTTGTGGTCATTCAGAATCCGATACTTTGTTTAATAACAACGCATTGGTCACTAACGATAAAGGTAAATTGCTGATTGACTGTGGCTACACCATCAAACCTGCGTTGCAGGCCCAGGGGTTAACACTGAAGGATATAGATGCCGTTTTTATTACCCATGTGCACGCAGATCATATGTTTGGACTGGAGCGGCTTGCGAATGAAGGGCGCTATAAATATCGCAAAAAGGCCCGGCTGATGTTGCATCATGAGTTATACGACGAGTTATGGCATCAGTGTTTAAAAGGGGTGCTGGGTAAAAATGGCGAAGGAGAAAATGAACTCTCTGATTATTTCGACCTGGTGTTGTTGCATAACGAGGAGTTTGAGCTCTTTGGCAATCAGTACCAACTGCATCGAGTCAGTCATACGCCGGGTAAAGTGTGCTTTGGTGTACTGATTAATCAGTCGGTGTTTTACTCAGGTGACACAGTGGCAGTGCCGGAACTGCTAATGCAGCTTAATCCGGAGCTGATTTTTCACGATGTCACATTAACTGAATACAACCCTGTGCATGCCTCTGTGCATTCGCTTATCCGTCTGTACCCGGAAGCACTGCGTAAAAAAACCTATTTAATGAGTTATGAGGATCACTGGCCAAAATATCAGCCGATGGTCGATCAGCATTTTGCTGGTTTTGCCAGGCAAGGACAGCGGGTGCAATTGAGTAAAAAATCTCAGACGGATGCAGCTCAATGCTGAGTCACTAGGAGTGGTATGTATTATGTGATTTCGATAGGGTCCAATATTCAGCCGGAGCAACATGTTGCTGCCGCAATAAGCCTATTGGCGCGAGACTTTGGTTCATTGTATCTGTATCAACGTGTTTATACTCAGGCTGAGCTGGTTGAATCCAATAACGTATTTGTAAATTCGGTGTTGGTGCTAAACACAGAGCTCTCTGCCACAGCATTAAAAGAAGCGCTTTGTCGTATTGAAGAGCAACTTGGGCGGGATCGAAGCGACCCAAAACGTAGTGTAAAAGATCGCACTTGTGATTTGGACATCCTAAGCTGCCTGCAGCAATGGTCTGATGATTGGATAACGCAACTGACCGAGTCTTACCTGCAACAAGTATTCGACCCAGTCAGTAAACAAGCGCCTATCCAGTTGGGGTATCAGTTATTTTCCGAGCGACCGGCCGCCATCTATTTTCAGGCTCAAACCGGTGACAAATTTATTCTCGACCAAAAACCTGACGCCCTGATAAATTGGCTCGAAACCAGCTTCCTGCGCAATTAAGGTTTGTTGCATCACCTGCTGTTTTTCGCTGTTGCTATGCTCTGGCAAAAACATAATAGGACCGGGCTGAATGCTGTTCACTCTGATCCTGGGCGCATAAGCTTTAGCCGCTGACTTCATTAAATTCTCCAATCCGGCCTTGGTGCTGCAATAGAGCGAGAAGGCCGGGTTGGGGTTTTCACTATAAATATCGGTGATATGCACTATTAAGCCGCCACCTTCTGTGGCGGCTATTTGTGGCGCCAGCTGCTGATTTAATAAAGCAGGTAGCTGCATATGTACTGCGAATAACGCCTGATAAAAACTTATAGGATCTTCACAATGAAGCTGATCTTTTTCAAATAAAGAAGCGTTATGTATTAACAGATCTATGCTGTTTTGCTGTTGCAACTTATGAACCGCTGCCATGACGGAGTCCGGCGACTGATAATCCACTACGAGTTGTGTCAGATACTGCTGTTCTGTATTAGCTTGTCGGGTCAGACCAAATACCTGATATCCCTCTGCACTGAGTTTCTCCGCCAGATAAGCACCAAGGCGGCGGCTTGTGCCTGTGATTACTGCTGTTTTCATTAACAAACCCCATTCATTGATTTGCAGACATATACGCCAGTCAGCTGTTTTAGTTCATTGACCTGATTACGCAGCAGCAAAGCGGAACAGTTGAATTATTTTTCACTAAAATTTGGCAGAAAGTCATTCTGTTATCAATACTTAGTCCAGTATTACATCCCTCCAAGGACTCATTATGAATCTGCACAGTATAAGAGTTAAAAGCAGTTTACCTATGCTTATTCTGGCTCTAACCTTATTAATCGTTGTCTCTATGTTTAGCTATCTGTCGGGGTTACAAAAAAACGCTCTGGCGATACAGGCGGATAATTTCCTTCAGGCAATCTCTGTAGTGTTAAACGCGGACAGAGATTTGTATCAGGCCAAGCTGGCGACCACCATGCATTTAAGTAAGCAGGGAGACAGCGCAGCGCTTGAAGCAGACGTGGAGGAAAACGCACAACAAGTTAAACAAAGGTTTTCAGATTATCTGAAATTTTTAAAGAACTATCCTGATGTCCAGCAGCAATTCTCAGAGTTTGAGCAGGATTATCAGTTGTGGTACCAAAGCGCTTTAGCTTTGCTGGAGGCAAGTAAAACGGGCAGCGCGGCAGCAGAGTTGATTGCTGAAGAGCAAAAACAGTTTGCAGCTTTGCGCCATGTATTAGATCAAGCCGGTGAAGCAGCATTGAATAAATCTGTGAGCGAGCAACAAATATTGACCTCTGAGATCAGTTTTTTTCAAAATACCACCTACAGCATTACGGCTATTATCTTGTTAATTGCTGGCTGGTTTAGCTACAGCGTACCTAAGTCGCTTACAACCCAAATTAATACCCTAACAGAGCGCTTGTCTGAAATTGCCTCAGGCGATGGTGATTTAACAGCACGGCTGGACACCAACTCACAGGATGAATTTGCGGCACTGGCTGCGCAGTTTAATGGCTTTGTAGCGAATTTATGTCAACTGATAGCCTCAGTGTTGCAGCAGGCGGCTCAGCTAAGCAAGCTGACACAGGTTTTGTCCGAATCTGCGATTAAAACCAATGACATCACCAGATCCTTAAACGTGGCTTCAGACTCTATCGTCAGTGCTGTGCACGAAATGACGCTGGCCAATAAAGAAATGGCGCAAGTAGCGACAGATTCAGCACACGAAGCGGATGAGGCAAAAATGAGTGCAGAGCGTGGTCTGGTGGTCGTGACCAGCGTGACGCAAAGTATGGCAAACTTGACCAGGGACGTGGACAAAGCTTTGGCTTGCTCCGGTGAGTTGGAAAATAGCTCTGAAAATATAGCCTCTGTATTGGATGTCATACGTGGAATAGCTGAACAAACTAATTTATTGGCATTAAATGCAGCTATTGAAGCAGCCAGGGCTGGGGAGCAGGGCAGAGGTTTTGCCGTAGTGGCTGATGAAGTGCGCACTTTGGCTTCCCGGACTCAGCAAAGCACTAACCATATTCAGGAAATGATTCAGGCACTGCAAAGTCGGGTGAATGAAGCTGCGACGGCGATTAACAGCGGCAAAACTAATGCTGATTTAACAGTTAGCAGTTTTTCGCAGGCCGAACAGGTATTCCGTCAGTTACAACAATCCTCTATTAAGGTCAATGATATGGCGACTCAAACGGCATCTGCGACCGAGGAGCAGGCTTTGGTATCCGAGGAAATTACCAAAAACTTATATGCTTTACATGATCAGGCCAGTGCTGCAGGCGATATTGCTAAGGACAATGATCGTTTGTCGAATGAAATTCGTCAGTTATCTGATACCTTGTTTGGCTTAGTAGGCAAATTTAAAATCAGTTAGCAGAATGTAAAAAGATGGGATTGCCAAAGGGCACGTTTTTGCATAAGCTGCGTGCCCTTTTTAATTTTGCCACTTGTGGCTGGCGTTATCTGGCCTCATGATCGTTTTTAAGTTCTCAGGCCTGATGTTAAAGGTAGGTAAGTATGTCAAAGGCAGTAATTTTAGTCATGGATAGCTTTGGGATTGGTAGTGCGCCCGATGCTGAAAAATTCGGTGACGTCGGCGCCAATACCTTTGCCAGCATCAGCAAAGCATTTTTTCGTGCCAAAGGTCGTAAGTTGCATCTGCCCAATCTGTCCAGTTTAGGTTTGGTCAAAGCCGGTTTTGCTGCCAGTGGTGAAATGGCATTGGTCGAAGATAGTCCAACCCTGGTCGGTAGTTACGGTTATGCCCGCGAGCTCTCCAGCGGTAAAGACACCCCAAGTGGACATTGGGAAATTGCCGGTGTGCCTGTGTTATTTGACTGGGGCTATTTCCACGATAAACAAAATAGCTTTCCTGCTGAACTGATTGACGAGTTAGTCCGCCGTACCGGTGTGCCTGGAATTTTAGGCAATTGCCACGCTTCAGGCACTGATATTCTGGTGAAGCTGGGTGATGAACATGTCAAAACCGGCAAACCTATTTGTTATACCTCGGCGGACAGTGTGTTTCAGGTGGCAGCTCATGAAGAACATTTT